>NZ_JALPRH010000026.1:0-121805 GCF_030464795.1 Paraburkholderia sp. SECH2 | reverse complement strand
GCCGCCCCGCACAGGGGCAACGCTAATAGACCACTAACAAATCAAGGAAAGGCACAAAAGCCAGAACACAGACAAAAAGCGCCGCGCAGGCAAAAAAATCAAACCTTGTAGCCAACCCGAACCCCACCCCAATGCCGCCCGGCCACAAACACGGGCGCCGACGCATCTTTCATCAAAACAAACTGCCCACCACCCATATCGCGCCGATACGTTTGCAGCAAAAATTTCTTAACATGCGAAGCAGCCGCAATCCCAGTCCGATCATCGAACATCCGCCGATTCCGGCAATTCGCCATATTCCAGACCACATCCTCACGCTGCGGCAAAGAGAACTTCAGATTATGCGTAGGCAGATACCCACGCACATCGACAGCAGCACAAAACGCCACGCGTGGATCCAACCCGAGTAGCGGCTCCTGAATAGCCGGCAAAACCCGATCGGTAAAAGCAGTAAACCGCGTAACGAACTGAGCCGGATTGCTCCCGGCAACAGGCACGTAGTGCTGATCGAACAGATCCTCAATCGACACTTCTCCCCGCGCAACAGCCGCTTCGAATACCTTGCTCACCTCGGCCGCGGCCCGCTGCACGGCTTCGATAAACCGCGTATCCGTCGTCTCAACTCCCGTCGCCGCGGTCAGTTCGATCAACGTCTCGGACACGCTGAGCAGATTCCCCAGCCGGTCCTTCGCCTGGACGAAGTTTTCACTCGAATCTTCGACGCCGCTCGCCATCTCCAGAACCTGCGCCTCGAGCCCATTGCATTGCGTTTCAATCTCGCCGGTCAACGTGGCGATCTGTCCAGCCTCGTCGTTAAGCTGCGTAATCGCATCGCCCGTCGCATGCACGACGTCGCCGATCTTGCGAGTGCCTTCGCGGACCCGATGGGCGCGCGCCGTGTTCACCGAGCCCTCGCTGATCAACTGCTCGGTCTGCTGGGTGAGTTGCGCGAGCGTCGTCTCGATCTGGCCGGTCGCCTGCGCGGTTTTCGCCGAGAGGTTCTTCACCTCGGCGGCCACGACCGCGAAACTCTTGCCGGAGTCGCCGGCGCGCGCGGCTTCGATCGCTGCATTCAGCGCCAGCAAATGCGTCTGGCGGGCGATGAGCGAAATCTCCTCGGAGACGCGGCTCACATGGGCCAATGCGCTGCGCAGCGCGCCAATCTGGCTCTCGATCACCGTCACGCCTTCCACCAGCCCATGGATATCGGCGAGCGACGCCTCGAGCGTCTGTTGCGACGCTTGTACGCCCGTTGCGGCTTCGGCCGACACGTTGCGCATTTCGCGCGCAGCGGCGGCGATGCGGTGGTTGCCCGCCAGCGTGACGGCAGCAGATTCGCGCAGCGCGCGGCATACCTGTGCCTGGCGCTGCACGCGCGCAGCCACTTCTTCGACGTGGCCCGATACGTCGCAGATTTCTATGCCCAGTTTGCCGGCATGGGCGGCAATGTCGCCGACCACGGTCTGCGAATGGGCAGCCCGGCGGAAGCTGAAGCGCGTCATGGTCGTGTTCTCCTTGATGGCGCGGTTTGCTGAGTCGATTCGCGCGCTCATCCAGCCCGGATGCCGCGTCTTCCCGAGGTATTGACGGCAAACTTTCAAACAACTTGATACGGGGTATCCCGCGGTCGTTATGATGTGGGCTCCGGCAGGGCGCTGGCACGGCCCGGTGCGCAGCACGCGTGCGACGCCCGGCCTGACCGAGGCCTGGCCCCGCAAGTGGCTGTGCCTGCCATTTCTCACAGCCCTTCCACTCACCAGCGGACCATGATCGACTCCTTCGCACGCGTCTCAGGCTGGCAGCAGCTTTACCACCTGTGGGAGCTGATCGTGATGCTCTGCAAGTTTCTTTGGGGACTGTTGCGGCTGCTCGGAGGTGGTTGAGAGCGCAACGTCGGGTTTCGGCGATGCGCCAACGGCGCGGCGATGCGCGCTGGCTGCGGATCGGTGAATGCGTGAGTCGGCGGGAGCGCCAGACGATGCGGCGATACGACCGCCGCATCGTGAGGGCAGGAAGGGTCAGACCGGCGCGCTGCGCACGCCTTCAACTGCCGGAGCAGTGGCGCCGCTCGTGCCGAGAAACGCGCGCAGATCGGTCATTACGCGCTCAGGGGCTTCTTCCATCGGAATGTGGCCGAGTCCCGGGTACATCACCGATTTCGCGCCCGGAATGCGGCTTGAAAATTCGGTCGCGTGCGCAGGCGGAATCCAGCGATCCTTTGCCCCCCACAGTACCAGCGACGGCAGCTTCAGCGTCTTCAGCACGTCGGTATCGACGTCCTTGAAGTCGAGCGTCGGCACCATCTTGCCGATCGCCGTGCGCGTGCCTTCGCCGTGGAAGAACTCGACGTATCGCCGCAGCGTCACCGCATCGATCTTGTGCGGATCGCCGTACACGTTGCGCACCGCGCTTTTGATAATGACTTCCGGCAGCCACCACGGCGAACTGACCCGCACCAGCGCGCTATTGAAGAGGCCGATGTAAATCGGCAGCTTCATCGGGAAACCGGCCGAGTCGATCAGGACGAGTTTTTCAACGGCATCGCGATGGCGCACTGCGTAATCCCACGAAATCAGGCCGCCGAGCGAGTTGCCGATCAGCGTCGCGCGCGAGATGCCGAGTGCCTGCATGAAGGTGTCGATAAATCGCCGGTAGGTCGGCAGATTCATCGTTTCGATTTCGCCGGCGTTCGTGCGCAGCGGTCCGGTTACGCCAAACGGCGGCAGATCGAGACGGATCACGCGATGCTCGTGCTTGAGTTCGTCGGCCACACGATTCCACGTATGCAACGAAGACGCGAAGCCGTGAATCATCACGATCGTGTCGCCGCTGCCCTCGTCGACATAGTGCACGTCGGCGCCCATGATCTTGACGAACTTCGAGCCGCTTTGCGTGTAGCGTCGTTGCAATTCGGTGCGCGGTACGCTGGTGATGCCGAGGCGCGCAGCGAGCGAGCGGGGGCGCAGCGGTGCGGTGGGTGCGGGCGTTGCGGATTCGATGCTTACCATGGTGGTTGTCTCCCTTTAGTTTGAATTCGAATGCCTCCGCCTCGCCATCGTGAGCGGCCCGTCAGCTGCGCATGCCGCATCAAGCCGTATCAACGCACATCAACGCGCGAAGCGATAATCCTGCGGCCGCACGCGCCGCGTGCGTTTGCGAAAGCTGAATGTGAAGCCCGGCCACAGCGCGGTGACCTTGCCGCTTTTCGTCTGATACCAGCTATGGCAGCCGCTGACCCACACGGAGTGCTGCATCTCCTTCTGCAGACGCGCATTGAAATCGCGCTGCACGTCGGGCAGCAGCGTCATCGTGCGTGCCTTGCGTCGGCGCAATACGCGCAGGCAATCAGCGATGTACTGCACTTGCGACTCGATCATGTAGATCATCGAGTTGTGGCCGAGCCCGGTGTTCGGGCCGACGATCATGAAGAAGTTCGGGAAGTTGGCGATGCTGGTGCCGAGGTAGGCCTCCGGTCCATCGCGCAGCCACATCGCGCCGAGGTCGGCGCCCTCGAGACCGGTCACCTCGAACGGTGCGCCCACGTCGTTGACCTGGAAGCCCGTGCCGCAGATGATCGCGTCGGCCTGGTGATGCGCGCCGTCTTCAGTGACGATGCCATCGGCGACGATTTCGCGGATGCCGGTCGTCACCACGTCGACGTTGGGCTGGCTGAGCGCGGGATAGTAATCGCTCGACAGCAGCACGCGTTTGCAGCCAAGCCGGTAGTTCGGCGTCAGCTTCGCGCGCAGCGCCGGGTCCTTGACGCGCCGTTCCAGGTAGCTCAAGCCGAACTTCATCGGCAGCTTCATCAGTTTCGGATTGACGACGAACGCAATCGCACGCGATTCGAGCTGCCAGTAGATCGCGTTGCGCACAAAGCGCTGCGTGAACGGCAGATGGCGGAACAGCCAATGCGTGCGCGGGCCGACCGGCTTGTTGGGCTTGGGCATGATCCACGGTGCGGTGCGCTGGAACAGTTCGAGTTGCGCGACACGTGGCTGGATCTGCGGCACGAACTGGATCGCGCTGGCGCCGGTGCCGATCACGGCCACGCGCTTGCCTTCGAGCGGATAGTCGTGGTCCCAGCGCGCGGAATGAAACAGCTTGCCTTCAAAGCGCTCGAGCCCGGCGATCTGCGGCATAGCCGGCCGCGATAGGGGACCGCTCGCGGCGATCACGACGTCGACCTCGATGCTTTCGCGCGTACCGTTCGAATCGATCTCGACTCGCCATGTCTGCCGCGCTTCGTCGAAGCGCGCCGAGGCCACGCGCGCATTGCAACGCACGTAACGATCGACACCGTATTTGCGCGCGCAATGTTTGAGGTAGGCGAAGATCTCCGCCTGGCTGCCGAACGCACGCGACCACGCCGGATTCGGCTCGAACGAAAACGAATACAGATGCGACGGCACATCGCAGGCCGCGCCCGGATAGGTGTTGTCGCGCCACGTGCCGCCAACATCGCCGGCCGCCTCGTAAATCGTGAATGACGTGATGCCCATCTGCTGAAGGCGGATCGCCATGCCGATGCCCGCAAACCCGCTGCCGACAATAGCGATGCGTGGCGTGGCGGGTTGGGCAACTGAAGCAGGCGTCACGGCGGGTCTCCGGAGGTGGGCAAAATTCGGATGTCTACATATGTCTACAGACGTATAACGCGCAGGGTAGACAACTGTACACTTCGCGTCAAGATCGTTTAGAGTACGACTATTAAACGCGCGAGCCGCGCCCCGACTGAAAGCTCATGAAACTCTCACCCGAAGCGGCGCTCGCCGCCGACCATGGCGCCGTTGCAGGGCAGGACCTTCCGCCCGGCAAGCGCAAACTGATCGAGGCCGCGTTGCGTCTGACCGCGGGCGGGCGCAGCTTTGCAAGCTTGGGTCTGCGCGAACTGGCGCGCGAGGCAGGGTTGAATCCCAACACGTTCTATCGTCATTTCGACACGCTCGACGACCTGGCGCGCGAGGCGGTTGAATCGGTGAGCCGCCGCTTGCGGCCGATGCTGCGGCGCGAGCGTTGGCTGGCGGCGCACGATGAACCGCAGAGCGTGCCGCGTCGCGCGTGCATGGCGTTCTTCGCGTTTGCATTGGAGAATCGCGAGGCGTTTCTGAGCGCGCTGGCCGAGTATCACGGCACGTCGCGGGCGCTGCGTGAAGCGGTGCGGGCCAACCTCCACGAGGTGTCGGCGGAAATGGCGGATGACGTCGTGCAACTGGAACTGATGCCGACGCTTGCCCGCGCAACTGTCGACGAAGTCTGCACGCAGATCGTGCTGCAGCTGTTTCATCTTTCGGCGGAGTACATCGACGGGAATGCCGCCCGCCGGGACGCGCTGGTCGGGTATGCGGAGCGTTTCATCGTCCGGCTGTTCGCAGGTTCGATGCTGCTGGCGCAGCATGAGCCGGTTAGGGCGCCCGCATGAATTAAGGGAATCGACATAAAAAAACAGGCTCCGTACGGAGCCTGTTTTCATTGCAGCTTGATCGCTTGGCGTTTGATTAACGGCATCTCACGCAGCGCGGTGTTTCTCAAGTATCGCTCCAGCCGCCGGAATCGTCGTTGCTGCCCATGTCGACACCACCGCCGTTGTTGTCGTTCCAGTCGTTCGAACCCTGGCCGAAGTCGAGACCGCCGCCATTGCCGCCGTCACCGCCGCGGCGACGCGTTTCGTCATCGACAATCACGTCGCGCTCCACAACGCGTTCACGCCCGGAATTCAGCGCCTCGCCAAGCAGCACGCCGGTCAGCAGACCGCCCATGCCGCCGCCGAAACCGCCGCCACCTTGTTGCACGATGACCTGCGGCTGCTGCTGATACGGTCCTTGCTGCGGGTATGGCTGCGGCGGGTTGCCGAAACGCTCGGCTTCCTGCGCATACGGCGACTGCTGCGTGCCGGCGGCCGGTGCGGCATACGGATCGGGGCGCCCCTCGGCGCGAGCGCGCAGGCTGCCGATACGCTGCTCCAGTTCGTCGAGCTGATACGGCGGCACCGGATTCTTGCTGTTCGACAGCGTTTCGACGAGACCGCGCAACTGGTCTTCGGTCGATTCGACTTCCTTCTCCAGCGCCTCATGACCTTGCACGGTGGAGAGCTTCACGTCGAGCTTCAACGAGCGCACGGCGTTGAGCATTTCGGTTGCGCGCTTGAGCTGCACGCGACGATCGTCGTCGGCGCGCGAATCGTCTTGCGTGCGGGCGCGGCGCAAGGTCCAGCGCAACACCAGCGCGATCACGCCGATCAGGAGGATGATGCCAACCCACATGCCGATGCCGGGACCATGCCGTTGCGGCGCTTGCTGCACCATCGCCGATTGCTGTTGCACGGCCGGCGAATTCTGCTGGACGAACGGGTTGGCCGCGCGGCTCGTGGTGTTGCCGCCGGCGCCGCCCGCACGTTCCGCGTCCTTGCGGATACGCGCTTCGGTTTGCGCGAAACGGGTCGGGTCGGTGAAGCGGATTTGCGGATCGAGCGTCTTGGCCTGTTGGATCTGGGCGAGGGCGTCGCCGTAACGGCCTTCGCGATCAAGCACCTGGCCGTACAGGTAGCGCGCGCGGGCATTGTTCGGATGCGCCTGCAGCACTTCGCTCAAACCGGCATCGGCCTGCTGCCAGTTGCCTTGCGACATGGCGGATTCGATCTGCTGGACCGTCGGCACGGCGAACGCCGCAGCCGACACGAACAGCAGTGAGGCGAATGCGCTTGCGAGAAATTTTTTCATTTACGGACCGGGTGCGATGCACCCGTCTCCTTCAGTCGATTCCGGCGGCGCTCGTAACGGCCGCCGGTATGCACTGCTGACGCAATTACTGAGCCGGCGTGTTGATCTGCTTCTTCAATGCTTCGAGACGATCTTCGACGGACGGGCCGCGGTTCAGGTCCGCGAGCTTGTCGTCGAGCGCCTTGCCGGTCTTTACGTCGGCCGAATTCAGGCGCGCGTCGGAACGGGCGTTCGACAACGCAACCTTGTCTTCCAGCTTCTGGAAATCCTCGGACAGATTCTTGCCGCCGATACCGCCCAACGCAGTAGCGGCAACATCTTTGGCCTGAGCGATCTGTTGCTTGGCTTGCAGAATGTTCGAGCGCGCGTTCAGGTCGTTACGACGGCCACGCATGTCGTCGATCTGACTCTTCAACTGGGCAACCGACGGCTCCAGTGTGGTCAATTCCTTGGCCAGCGCATCGCGTTCAGCTTCAGCCGTGGCTTGCGCGCCGAGGGCTTCGCGCGCGAGCGTTTCGTCGCCCGACTGCAGCGCGCGCTTCGCGCCGTCTTCGTACTTCTTCGCCTTGTCGGCGGCGACATCGCGCTTGCTTTGCTGCGTGGCGACCTGTGCCTGAATCTCGATCAGCGAGTTCTCGGCTTTAGCGATGCTCTCGTCGAGTTCGCGCACGATCTGGCGCGAATCGCGCGACGGGTCCTGCACGGAATCGGCTGCGTCGTTCAGGAGACCTTTAAGCGTGCGCGAAATGCTGTCAAAAAGCGACATGAAAACCTCCAAAGAATGAAATCGGCGCTGAATAATTCCCACGCGCTTTAACTGCTTTCAAATGCTACTTTACGCCGCTGCGCGAGAAGCTGCGCAACGTTCGGACCGGAGTTCGGGGCACACCCGCCAATTGCAATAGCGGCGCCACAAATTTACGTTTTGAAAACAAATGGCCAACGGCCTCAGTGGTTAAAACGTGGGTTGGCTTATCCAGCCGTTCGCGGATATTACACCACGCATTCTCTTAAAACCGCCTTAAAGGGCGCGATGACATAATCGCTAACTTTGTGCGCTGCGAGCACCCGTTCGACGGGCATCTGCGCGGCGCGCATCGACATGGCGAGTGTCCGCGCGGCGGGTGTCGCGGATGTGAACAGGCGTGGTGTGTGGACGGCGTGCTTGCGTTCCAACACCGCTTCAACTGCGCTTCGATGCGCGTTGGGTTAGGGCGCTTGACCGTGACACTTCCGATTCAGGCGAAGCGGCCGCCTTCCGTGCTCGGATCGCTTTGCGGATCGTCTTCGTCGCGCTTCGCGTCGAGGCGCGGGCGTTTAAGCACGTTGCGCAAAGGCGTATCCACGTCGTTGGGTTTCTGCGCCGAACCGGCAATGGACGCCGCTTCGGCAGCGGCGACGCGCGCCACGGCTTCGGCTGCCGCAGCCGCTTCCAGTTCCTCGGCGGTGGCGGTGAGGGCGGCCAGTACGCCGGCCGGCAGCAACGGCGCCGGGCCCGCGCCGGCGGCTGTGCCCAACAAATCATCCGCGTTCGATGCGGCCGCGCTTTCCGCCGACGCAGCGGATTCGTTGTCACCGTGAGTCTGCAAGGCCTCGGGGAGCGCCGCCCGTGCGTTGCGCGTGCCGCGTGCAACCCGCTGCAGCGCCGCGTCGAGCGCGTCCGGTGCGCGCGGCGCGCGCAGCCGGTCGACGATGCTGGCCGCTTTCACCTGTTCGCTGGTCGCGCCGAAGCTCAACACCGCGCGGCGCATCAGTTCGCTGACGCTAATGCCCAGATTTTCGGCGGTGGCGGCGATCGCGCGTTTCTGCGCGGTCGTGACGAATACGACGATGCGTTCGCTGGGCTTGTTCATGGTCGGCTCGCATACTTGTTGGCATTGGCGAATCAAGGCGTGAATCTGGCGTACGCCGTCGCGCGTATCGGTTACGACTCCCGCGCCGAGTCCATCATATGACGAGTTGCACCGATGCGGAACGGGCGCGACATGAAAATCCCGTGACATCAACGGCTTGTAGCGTTTGCGGCGGGCTTGTCCACAGGCCTTTCAACATTTTCTGTTGATAACCCTGGCAGGCGGCGCGGAGCACTTGCGCGACTGCCGTGATCTACCTGTATAACGAAGCACGAAGGGAATTCTTACAAAAAAACTGTCTTGGACGGCGCTTGATTTCTTTAAAATGCGCTGTTACGTTGCGCCGGACGCTGTCACAGGCGTGCCGTGCGGTCGCCCGGGGGCATAGGGCCGCGCGGTGTTTTGCGCCTCACGCGTTCAGTTGCACGCCCACTATTCCAGTCATGCCAATCATCAAACGACCGCATTCTTCAAATTCTCCGGCTGGTGAAGACCGGGACGCCTACCACCGCACCCCAGGACGCAACGCTGCTTCGCGCGACGCCGAGCCTGGCCGCCGTTCGATTGGCGCGAGCATCACCATCTGGTTTGTCAGTCTGCTGGCAACCATCGCCGTGGTGGGTGCGCTGATCGTCGGTTACGCGCTCGTGGTGATGGGGCCACAACTGCCGTCGCTCGACGCGCTGACCGACTATCGCCCGAAAGTGCCGCTGCGCGTGTACACCGCGGATCACGTGCTGATCGGAGAGTTCGGCGAAGAGCGGCGCAGCATCGTGCGCTTCCAGGACATTCCGGACCAGATGAAGAAGGCGGTGCTCGCGATCGAAGACTATCGCTTCTACGAGCACGGCGGCGTCGACTTCGTGGGCATTCTGCGCGCGGGCATTTCCGACATCACGCACGGCGGCGCCTCGCAGGGTGCGAGCACGATCACCATGCAGGTGGCGCGCAACTTCTTCCTCTCGAGCGAGAAGACCTACACGCGCAAGATTTACGAAATGATGCTGGCGTACAAGATCGAGCGCGCGCTGACCAAGGATCAGATCCTCGAGGTCTACATGAACCAGATTTATCTGGGCGAGCGCTCGTACGGTTTTGCCGCGGCCGCGCGCGTGTACTTCGGCAAGGATCTGAAAGACATCACGCTCGCTGAAGCCGCGATGCTGGCCGGCTTGCCGAAGGCGCCTTCCGCGTATAACCCGGTGGTCAATCCGAAGCGCGCGAAGATCCGTCAGGAATACATTCTGAAGCGCATGCTCGAGCTGAAATACATCAGTCAGGATCAGTACGACCAGGCCGTCAAGGAAGAGATTCACACCAAGAATCCGGGCAACGAATACAGCGTGCATGCTGAGTACATCGCCGAAATGGTTCGCCAGATGATGTATGCACAGTACAAGGACGAAACCTATACGCGCGGCCTGAACGTCACCACCACTATCGATTCTGCCGACCAGGACGCTGCCTATCGCGCAGTGCGCAAGGGCGTGATGGACTACGAGCGGCGCCACGGCTACCGCGGGCCGGAAGGCTTCGTGCAACTGCCCGCACCTGGTGACGACCGCGATCAGACCATCGACGACGCGCTCACCGATCACCCCGACAATGGCGAAATCATCGCCGCCGTGGTGACGGACGCAAATCCGAAGCAGGTGAAGGCGCAACTGGTCGACGGCACCGAAGTGACCATCAGCGGCGACGGTCTGCGCTTTGCAGCCGGTGCGCTCTCCGCGCGCGCGGCGGCCGCCACGAAGATCAAGCCGGGTTCGATCGTGCGCCTCGTCGCCGACGACAAGGGCAACTGGCAGATCACGCAGCTTCCGCAAGTGGAAGGCGCACTGGTCTCGCTCACGCCGCAGGACGGTGCGATTCGTGCGCTGGTGGGCGGCTTCGACTTCAACAAGAACAAGTTCAACCACGTCACGCAGGCGTGGCGTCAGCCGGGTTCGAGCTTCAAGCCGTTCATCTATTCGGCCGCGCTCGACAAGGGTCTCGGACCGGCTACGATCATTAACGACGCGCCGCTGTACTTCCCGCCGAGCACGCCGGGCGGTGACGCGTGGGAACCGAAGGACGACGACCAGCCGGACGGTCCGATGCCAATGCGCCTCGCGCTGCAGAAATCGAAGAACCTGGTGTCGATCCGTATCCTGTCGTTCATCGGCACCAAGTACGCACAAGATTTTGTCACGCAGCGTTTTGGTTTCGACGCCGACAAGACCCCGCCGTATCTGCCGATGGCGCTCGGCGCCGGCCTCGTCACACCGCTGCAATCGGCGGGCGCTTACTCGGTGTTCGCGAACGGTGGCTACCGTATCAATCCGTATCTGATCAACGAGGTGACGGATGCTCGCGGCGTACCGCTTTCGAAGGCGCAGCCGTTGACCGCAGGGCAGGATGCGCCGCGCACGCTCGAGCCGCGTAACGCATACATCATGAACAGCCTGCTGCATTCGGTGGCCACGGCCGGCACGGGTGCGGGCACTAACGCGCTGCATCGTTCGGACCTGCAGGGCAAGACGGGTACGACCAACGACGCCAAGGACGGCTGGTTCGCCGGTTATCAGCAATCGCTGGTTGCCGTGGCGTGGATGGGTTACGACCAGCCGAAGAGTCTCGGCAGCCGCGAGTTCGGTGCGCAGCTCGCGTTGCCGATCTGGGTCGAGTACATGCAGCGCGCGCTGCGTGGCGTGCCGCAAAGCGAGCCGGCGCAGCCGGACGGCGTGACCGCGGTCGACGGCGAACTGTTCTATACGGACATGACGCCGGGCAATGGTTTCGTGGCCAGCATCGGTCTGGATTCGGCGAATCCGACCGCCGGTGTGAGCGACGCGGTGGGCGGCGTAGGGCCGGCGGGTATGACGCCGCCGGCGGTGCCGCCGCCGAACGTCTCGTCGAATGAGAAGAAGCAGATCATGGATTTGTTCGAGACGAACAAGCCTTGATGTCTGCCAGCGCTCCAAAGGGGACCTCCTTCGGGGTTCGCTTAGGGGCGTAGCGAGTGTGCGGCTTGCCTGTGGCCGCACGCGCAAGTTTTTGAAAGGGCGGGGGAAACCACGCGCTGACGCGGATTTCTATCGCGCTACGCGGGCCTCGCCGAGCAGATTTTGTGCCCGCCTTCTGCAGTGTGTTTTAATCACGCCTGCGGTGCTTTTTTATTGGGTCCTATACGGACGCTCGATTCCTAAGCGGTTTCGGCCTCCACCACTGCTGCGTCTCGCCGCGAGCGAGGCGCACGTCTTCGAAAGTCCCGCCGCGCAAGACCCGTTTGACGCGCGCGCATGCCACTTCGTCTGTGGGCAACTGTCAGGTTGCCGCGGCCGGCGTGTTTGTCATACAGCATCCACCGGGTCGTTGCCTCGTGAAAAGTCGAATACTCATCTGTCTGATGACAGGTCTGCTGCGCGCGTTTGCTTTCCTGCCATACGGCGTTGTCGCGCGCATCGGCACCGGCATCGGTGCGTTGCTGTACCGGATTCCCAGCGCGCGCCGGCGCGTCGTGCATACCAATCTGAAACTGTGCTTTCCCGACATGAGCGACGACGCACGCGAGCGTCTCGCGCGTGCGCATTTCTGTCATGTGATCCGTAGTTATGTCGAGCGCGGTCCCCAATGGTTCGGCAACGCGCAGGCGTTGGCGCGCCTGGTCGAAGTGGAGAGCGCGATCGATCTGACCGATATGGAGGGGCAGCCGACGATTTTTGTCGGCTTCCATTTTGTCGGTATCGAGGCGGGGTGCATGATGTATTCGACGCGGCATCCCGTTGCGTCTTTGTACACGCCGATGTCGAATTTGTTGCTTGATGCGATGGCTAAGCGGCAGCGTGGGCGTTTTGGTACGGAGATGATTCCGCGTAGCGATAGCGTGCGGCGCGCGTTGCGGGTTCTGCGGGATGGCAAGCCTGTCATGCTGGCTGCTGATATGGATTTTGGGTTGCGGGATTCGGTGTTTGTGCCGTTTTTTGGTGTGCCTGCTTGTACGCTTACTTCCGTTTCGCGCATGGCTAAGGCTGGGAATGCTCGGGTTGTGCCGTTTGTGACTGAAGTCTTGCCCGACTATCGGGGCTATAAGTTGACTATCTTCGAAGCGTTAAAGGATTTTCCTTCGGAGGATGTTGCTGTTGATGCTCGGAGGATCACGGAGTTTCTTGAGACGCAGGTGCGTCGGATTCCTGATCAGTATTATTGGGTGCATAAGAGGTTTAAGCATCGGCCTGCTGGGGAGGCTGGGGTTTACTGAATTTTTGCCTTTGCGGCGCTTTTGTCCGTGTTCCTGGGGCTTTGGCCTTTCCTTGTTTTGTTAGTGGTCTATTAGCGTTGCCCCTGTGCGGGGCGGCACCTACTTTTCTTTGCCGGCTGCAAAGAAAAGTAGGCAAAAGAAAGCAGCTCAAACCGCTAATGCTAAGTGGGCACCGTAGCTTGCAACGGGTAGTGGTGCATCTGGAATCTGGGTTCGTGCCCCTGCACGTGCTTGTGACAAGGGAGTCATACTTCCGGCGGCGCTACGCGCGCCGAAGAGTCATTCCTAAAACCATGCGCTGGTCGGACGGCGTTTCAAAGATCTACGTTTGATTTCGTTGCGCGCTCAAGCACTTACGCCGGATGTCCCGGTGTTATCAACATGCCTTTCAACAAAATCTGTGGATAAGGCGGCTCTTCGCAATACGGCCCGGCGTCGCGCCCGCGTAGTCGATTATCCTCTGCATCAGCCTGCACCCCACGCAACAAACCGATCTGCATCAAGCACTTAAGCGCGTAGCCCCGTAGTTATCAACAGCCCTGTCAACATAAACTGGGGATAACGTTTTGGCATGGTGAGGCATCCCAACGGCTTTAACCAAAGTCAAGAGGCACGTTCAGCATCCCCTGGTTCATTCCGCACCGTGACCAAAAATCACAGCGCGTTCAACGCGTTAGCCCGCTTGTCAGATAGTTTTCAACAGCCTCTTCAACATAAACTGGGGATAAGTCCCCAGCCATAACTACGGAATCCCAGGTTTAGTTCGAGGCGCCCACGTTGGCCGTAGGAACCCCCGGCGTCGCCGAGGCCGTCGTAGATGCAGACGCTGTGGATGCAGACCGCTCCGCCTCCAATGGTGGATTCCCCATCGCCTGGAACAGGGCCGCCGTGTCCGTTAGCCGTGCGCTGGTGTAGCGGATCTCGTCGAGCTGCGCGTTGCGGAACTGTTGCTCGCTCGAGCGCGTCGATGCGATCGGTAACGCGCCCAGTCGGTAGCGTCCCGATGTTTCGTCGAAAATCCCTTGCGCCGAGCGCGCTGCAATGTTCGCGGCGTCGAGCGCTTGTGCGTCGTGCTGGAGTGCAGCGAGCGTGTCGGCGACGTTCTGGAATGCGGTCAGTACGGTCTGCTTGTATTGCGAAACCGTGGCGTCGTACGTGTCGACGGCCGCGCGGCGCTGTGCGAACAAGGCGCCGCCATGGAACAGCGGTTGTGACAAAGACGCGCCAATGCTCCATATCGCCCCCGCGCCGGATAGCGCCACCGGCCAGCTAAAGCCGCCTTGTCCCATCGATGCACTCAGCGAGAGACTCGGGAACATCTGCGCCGTCGCCACGCCGACGTCGGCCGCCGCGGCCTTCAGGGCGGCGTCCGCAGCCTGGATGTCGGGGCGGGTGCGCAGCAGCTCGGAGGGCACTACGACGGGCACCTGTTCAGGCACGTGTAGTTGCGCAAGCTCGAGGTCGTCCGGGGCGGCGTCCGGTGTGCGGCCGAGTAGGACGGCCAAGGCATGACGCGTCGTCAGCCATTGCTGCTTCAAGCCCGGCAAACTTGCTGACAGACTCGCGGCAGTTTGTTGTGCGCTCAACTGGTCGGCGTGTGAGACCGCGCCCAATACGTAGCGCCGTTGTGTGTCGCGCGCCTGATCGTTGGCAAGCGTCACGAGGCGCTCGGTCGTGTCGATCTGCGCGCGCAATGCGGCGCTCGTGATCGCGGCCGTTACGATGTTGGCGGCCAGTGCGCGGCGTGCGGCGTCGAACTGATAGGCCTGCACGTTGACGCGGGCGGCGAGGGCGGCGTCGGCGAGACGCGCGGCGCCGAACAGGTCGAACGTGTAGTGCGCCTGCAATTGGCCGACGAAGATGTTGTACAGGAACGTGTTCGGACCTGCCTCGGGGATCGCCAGCGCGCGGTTGCGGGTGGCCTGGCCGCCCAGGTCGATGGTCGGCAGCATCGAGCTGCCGATCTGCGCGCGCAGTTGCTCGCGCGCGGCAGCGAGGCTCTTGTCCGTCGCGGCGAGCGTCGGGCTGTTGCGCAAGCCTTCGTCGACCAGCGCGTTCAGCGCCTCCGATTGATACAGCTTCCACCATTCGGGCACGGGCTTCGCGCCGACCGCGAATTGCTGGGTGACGCCTTGTGCCGGCACGGTTTGCGTCGGTTGCGCTTCGGCGCCGTAGTGAGCCGGTTGCGGCATGGCAGGCGGCTCGCCGTTCGGGCCGAACGAGCAGGCGGCCAGCGTCAGCGTAGCGCCGGCGAGAAGGGTGAGGCGCGCGTGTCGAGGGAATGCAAGGATAGCCATGATCTCAGTTCCCCGAATGCGTCGTGGCGGACGGCGCCGGCGGCTCGCGCTCGTCGTTGCGTACTCTGAACGACATCGCGTACAGGGCCGGCAGATAGAACAGCGTGAGGATGGTCGCGCTTGTAATGCCGCCCATCAGTGCGGTTGCCATCGGGCCGAAGAAGTTGGAGCGCAACAGCGGAATCAACGCGAGGACGGCAGCGGCCGCGGTCAGTGTGATTGGCCGGAAGCGTCGCACCGTCGCGCCGACGATCGCGTCGAAGCGCTTATGCCCCGCAGCAATGTCCTGCTCAATCTGATCGACCAGAATCACCGAGTTGCGCATGATGATGCCGAACATGGCGATCACCCCCAGCATCGCGACGAAGCCGAACGGCTGGCCGAACAACAGCAGCGTCAACACCACGCCGATCAGGCCGAGCGGCGCGGTCAGCACCACCATCAGCACGCGCGCGAAACTCTGCAACTGGACCATCAGGAGCACCAGTACGGCGATGATCATGATCGGCATCTGGGCGTTGATCGACGTCTGTCCCTTGCCGCTTTCTTCGACCGAGCCGCCGATCTCGATCCGGTAGCCGACCGGCAGCGTGCTGCGAATCTGGCCGAGGGCTTTGTCGACGGCATGCGTGACGTCGATCCCTTGCGCGCCGGGCGCGACATCGGACTGCACGGTGATGGTAGGTTGCCGGTCGCGTTCCCAGATCACACCGTATTCGAGGTCGTTGCGCAAATGACCGAGCGTGCCGAGCGGCACCGGGCCGTTCGGCGTCGGCATAGCCAGCGTGACGAGCTTCGCGGGGTCGACGCGCTCCGCTTTGGGGGCGCGCAGATCGACGCTGATCAGCTTGTCGCGCTCGCGATACTGCGTGACGGTATAGCCGGATAGCGTCATCGCGAGGAAGCTCGAGATGTCTTCGGAGGTCACGCCGAGTTCGCGTGCCTTCTTCTGATCGACTTCAAAGCGCACCGAGCGCTCGGCGGGTTCGTCCCAGTCGAACTGGACGTTGCGGGTGCCGCCGTCGGCGCGCATGGTCGCGGCGACGCGCTCCGCGATCGAGCGCACGGTAGCGATATCGTCGCCGCTCACGCGGAACTGCACAGGGTAGCCGACCGGCGGCCCATTCTCGAGGCGCGACAGACGTGTGCGGATCGCCGGAAAGTTGTTGCGCAATTCCGGTTCGAGCCATTGCGCAAGCTTCTCGCGATCTTTCACGGATTTCGCCGTGATCACGAACTGCGCGAAATTCGGCTGCGGCAATTGCTGATCGAGCGGCAGATAGAAACGCGGCGCACCGGTGCCGACGAAGTTCACCGTATGATCGATTTCCGGCCGGCCCACGAGGACTTTCTCCAGCCGCTCCGCTTGCCGTAACGTCGCTTCGAACGACGCGCCTTCGGGCAAACGCACATCCACCAGCAACTCGGGACGGTCGGAGCTCGGGAAGAACTGCTGCGGCACCAGCGTGAAGCCTGCCATGGCCAGAATGAACAGCACGACGGTGATCGCCAGCACGACGAAGCGCCGCTCGATGCACCAGCCGATCCAGCCACGCAGGCGCTTGTAAAACCGCGTGTCGTAGATATCGTGTTCGTGATCTTCCGCTTCGTGTGCCTGCCGTTTGCGCTCAGGCAGCATGTGATAGCCGAGCAACGGAATCAGCACAACGGCGGCCAGCCACGACGCAATCAGCGCGATCGCCGACACTTCGAAAATCGAGCGCGTGTATTCGCCGGTGCTCGACTTGGCGAGCGCAATCGGCAGGAAGCCGGAGACGGTCACGAGCGTCCCGGTCAGCATCGGGAAAGCGGTGCTCGTGTACGCATAGGCAGCAGCGCGCGTGCGGCTCCAGCCTTGCTCCAGCTTCACCGACATCATCTCGACGGCGATGATCGCGTCGTCGACCAATAGCCCCAAAGCGAGCACCAGTGTGCCCAACGACACCTTGTGCAGGCCGATATCGAACAGATACATGCACAGCGCCGTGACGGCGAGCACGACAGGTATCGAGATTACGACCACCATGCCGGTGCGCACGCCCAGCGACAGCAGACTGACCACCAGCACGATCGCAATCGCCTCGGCGACGGCTTCGAGAAAATCATCGACCGAATGCGCCACCGCGTTCGGCATGCTCGACACTTCGACCAGGTGCAAGCCGGCGGGCAGGGAGGCCCGTAGCGTGACCATCTGCTGATCGAGCGCCTTGCCCAGACGAATCACATCGCCGCCCGGCTGCATCGTTACGCCGATGCCGAGCACTTCCTTGCCGCCGGCGCGCATCTGCGTGGCGACCGGATCGTCGTAGCCGCGCTTGATGGTCGCGATGTCGCCGAGACGGAACGAGCGGTTATTGATGCGGATCAGCGTGTCGGCGAGTGCATTGACGTCCTTGAACTGGCCGGTGGGGCGTACGAACACGCGGTCGTCGGTGGTGGTCAGCGTGCCTGCCGGCGAAACGCTGTTCTGCGAATTGATGGCCTGGCCGAGTTGCTGCGGCGAGATGCCGAGGCGCGTGAGCTGCGTGTTGGCGATCTCGATATAGATGTGCTGGTCCGGATCGCCGAAATAATCGACTTTGCCGACGCCCGGTACACGCAGCAGCACCGTGCGCAACTGGTCGGCGTAGTCGTGCAGTTGTGCGGCGGAAAAGCCGTCGCCTTCGAGCGTCCAGATGTTGGTGTAGACGTCGCCGAATTCGTCGTTGAAGAACGGGCCCTGAATGCCTTGCGGCAAGGTCGCCGCGATATCGCCGACTTTCTTGCGCACCTGATACCAGGTTTCGGGCACGTCCTTGACCGGCGCCGAGTCTTTCATTGAGAAGAACATCAGCGATTCGCCGGGGCGCGAGTAGCTGCGCACGAAATCGATGGCAGGCGTTTCCTGCAATTTGCGGCCGATACGGTCGGTGACCTGTTCCTGCACCTGACGCGCGGTTGCGCCGGGCCAGAAGGTGCGGATCACCATCACGCGAAACGTGAAGGGCGGGTCTTCGGATTGCGCGAGACGTGTATAGGCGAGAACGCCGAATGCGGTAGCGAGCGCGATCAGGAAAACGACCAGCGCCTGATGGCGCAGCGCCCATGCGGACAGGTTGAAGCGTCCTTCTTCATGCGTGGTGCTCATGAAGCGAAGTCCTCGGGATGCAGCGGCGGGATCACGTGAACTTTTTCGCCGGCGGTCACGGTATGCACGCCTTGCAGTACGACACGCTCGCCATCCTTGAGCCCCTGGCCGATCACGATCGTGCGCTCGTTGTAACGCGTGACCGTTACGCGACGCAGTTCCAGCGCGTTGTCCGCGGCACGCACGACCCACACGGCCGGCTGCGTGCCATCGTGGAACAGGGCGGTGGCGGGCACGGTGAAGGAACCGTTCCGGTTTGCCGAGGGGTTGGCCATGGAGTTGGCCGATGCGTTGGCCGATGAGTCCGAGGGTGACGGCGCGGCAAGTGCGATATCAGCGGTCATGCCGAGGCGTACGTCCGGGCCGGGATTGTCGAGCGTGAGCTTGGCGCGGTAAGTACGGCTTTGCGGATCGGCGGCGGGCGACAGTTCGCGCACACGCGCCTTGAAGCTGCGGCCCGGCAGCGCAGCCAGCGTGACCTGCGCGGTCTGCCCGACCGAGAGCGCGGCGAGCGCGCTTTCCGGCACGTCGCAGACGACGTCGATATCGCCGCTCCATGCGAGGTTGTAGACGGCTTGTCCCGCGGACACATTCTGGCCGGTGTCGGCCTGTTCGGCGGTGATCACGCCGGCGTGATCGGCACTGAGCGTGGTGTACTGCAACTGGTCTTTCGACAGCGCCGCCTGCTGCGCGGCCTGGTCGCGCTGCGCGGCGGCTGAGGCGTACGCGTTGGTGGTCTGTTCGAGCTGAGCGGGCGCAATCAGGTTTTCTTTCGCCTGTGCCTGGTCGCGATCGAGTTGCTGCTTCGCATATACGAGACTGTGCTGCGCGGCTTCGAGCTGAGCCTGCGCGCTGGCGGCGTTCTTTTGCGCATCCGCCGGATCGAGCCGGGCGACGATCTGCCCGTTCTTCACGACGTCGCCTAAGCGTACGCGCCGCTCGATGATCTTGCCGCCGACGCGAAACGACAGCGGAGTGGAGTAACGCGCCTGCACTTCGCCGGGCAACGATGCCGCGGCTGCCGCGCTGCCGTCCGCATGCACGGCGACGGCGACTACCGGACGCGGCGCGGGCGCAGCCGCTTCTTTCTTCGAGCACGC
Source organism: Paraburkholderia sp. SECH2 (assembly GCF_030464795.1). Taxonomy (NCBI): domain Bacteria; kingdom Pseudomonadati; phylum Pseudomonadota; class Betaproteobacteria; order Burkholderiales; family Burkholderiaceae; genus Paraburkholderia; species Paraburkholderia sp. SECH2. The sequence continues at coordinate 102,469 of NZ_JALPRH010000026.1, read as the reverse complement.
GGCGAGCGTGACCATACCGGCGAGCGCGAGGGCAAATGCTGCGCGGCGCAAGCGCGCGGAACGGGCATACCGATGAGATTGCTGGCGCATCGCAGACGATGCGGGAGGACCGGGACGCTTCACAATTACCCCAACTGGAGACAGCGAACGAACACGGCAAGCCGCAGCGGCTCGCCAGCGAAGACACGAGGGCCGAAACATGCAATTAGCATACGCGTCTGACTTCGAATGATTGGTCGCATTCTAATACACACCTGTATTTGAATGTTGATGTGAATTGGAATTCTTTTCGGTGCTAGACTTGCGCCCATGAAACGGCAACGACTTACTCGCGAGCAGAGCAAAGACCAGACGCGCCTGCGTCTGCTCGACGCTGCGCAAGCGATTTTTATGAAGAAAGGCTTTGTCGCGGCGAGTGTCGAAGACATCGCCGGGGCGGCGGGATATACGCGCGGCGCGTTCTATTCGAACTTCCGCAGCAAGAACGAGTTGTTTCTCGAGTTACTGCGGCGCGACCACGAGGCCATGCAAGCGGGCTTGCAGACCATCTTCGAAAACGCGGCCACGCGCGAGGAGATGGAAGAGCGCGTGCTGCGCTACTACAGCAACCTGCATCGCGAGAACAAGTGCTTCCTGCTGTGGGTGGAGGCGAAGCTGCTTGCCGTGCGCGACGGCCGCTTCCGGATACGCTTTAACGCGTTCCTGCACGAGAAGCTTGAACAGTTGAGCGCGTACATCCGCGAGTTTTCGACGCGGGTCGGCACGCCGCTGCCGCTACCGGCGGAGACGTTAGCGATGGGTTTGATGGGCTTGTGCGACGGCGTGCAGTTCTTCTACACGGTCGACCCGCAGAACGTGTCGTCGGAGATGGCTGAAACGGTGCTGGCAGGATTTTTCGCGCGCGTGGTGTTCGGGCGCGATCCGTAATACGAATGCGGGCGTGATACCCGCGCAATATGACGAATGCCGGCGGATCAGCTCGCCGGCAACTGAGCGCAGGCGTCTGCCACCGGCGTGGCGCAGACGAACGAATACTGCCCGCTGTAGCGCAGGACTTCTTCACCGACGTGCAGGGCAACCTTGAGTTCCGGGCACCGCTCGTAAGCGATGAAGGCCGAACAGGCTGCGGCAGACCAGCAAACCAGTGAAAACGCGATTTTTTCGAAAAGCTGAAAACGATGTGGCATAGCGATTGATTTCCTTTCGGCCGCTATCTTACCAGCATCTAAGGGTTTATACCTACCTAATATCCGCAATAAGCCTCGCAATAGTGTCGCGAGCGCCTCAGAAACCTGACCGGATTGTCATGTTCAGGTCAGGGTTGGGACATGATCGGGTCGATACAATCGAATCGTTGGGCAAATCCGCGCGCGCCTTGTCGCGCGGGTCGACACAGGCGGCAGCGTTGCGCCGGCCCGGCTTTACCGAGGCAGGAGTCGTCCCATGAATCAATTGCAGTCGATGCGCGTATTCGTCAAGGTTGCCGACCTTGGCAGTTTCGTCCGCGCGGCGGGCGCGCTGGATCTTTCCACTGCCGTCGTCACGCGCCACGTCGCGGATCTGGAGGCGCGCCTTGGTACCCGGCTGCTCAATCGCACGACACGGCGTCTCTCGCTGACCGAATCCGGCACCACCTATCTGGAACGCGTGCGCCATATTCTCGACGACCTGGAAGGCGTCGAGCAGATGGTGGTGGCGCGCAATCACGAACCGGTCGGGACCCTGCGCATTGTTGCGCCAGTGGTGTTCGGGCTGCATAGCCTCGCGCCGGTGGTGCAGTCTTACGCGGAGCGTTATCCGGAAGTCATGCCTGATGTCACGCTGGCGGATCGCCACGTCGATCTGGTGGAAGAGGGGTTCGACGTCGGCATTATGGTCGCGCGGCAGATGCGCAGCGCGAGCATCGTCACGCGGCGATTGACCACCGGCTATATGACGGTGTGCGCGACGCCCGCTTATCTTGAGCAGCACGGTACTCCGACCCGTCCTGAGGATCTGTTGAAGCATCCGTGTCTGAGCCGGCCTTCGGAGCAGGGCGGCGACGAAAAGGTGTTTACCGGGCCGCAGGGTGAAGTCCGTGTGAGACCCACCAATGCGATTGCGGCGAACAACACCGAGATGCTGAGGCAGTTCGCTTTGCTGGGAATGGGCGTAGCTATTTTGCCGAGCTACCTGATCGGTCGCGATCTGGCGTCCGGGCGCCTGGTCCCGTTGCTCGGCGATTACCGTCTGCCGCAAATCGAAATCACGATCGCGTATCCAAGCCGCCTTCATTTGCCGGCGAAAGTGCGCACGTTTATCGACCATCTCGTTGCGCATTTCCAGCGTACCGACGAACACGTGCGCGATCCACGGGCCAGGATGCCACGGCGCGCCGTGGCCGGCTCGCCGGTTTATGCCGACGACCTGCCGGTGTCCGCCTTGCCGGGCGAGACGACACTGCCGACGCTCCCGGTTTCACGCGCGCGGATCGTAGCGTCGTCGTCGCTTTGACGGGTGCGAGGTAAGCCTAGATCCACACGTCGTTTGCCGCGGTGCGTTCACTGCTTTCTTCGCCGGTGTTCTTTACGCCGCGTGGTTCGATCAATAGCAGCTTGACCTCGCGTTCGGCATACGGTTTGTGCTCCGTGCCTTTGGGCACCACGAACATTTCTCCTGCAGAGAGCAGCACGGAGCCATCGCGCATGTCGATGCGCAACTGTCCGTCGAGCACGATAAACGTTTCGTCCGTGTCGGCGTGTTCGTGCCAGATGAAGTCGCCTTCGATGCGTACCAGCTTGAACTGGTAGTCGTTCATTTCAGCGACCACGCGTGCTTGCCACTGGTCGCTGAAGAGCTCCAGCTTCTCAGCGAAATTAATGGCGCGGTAAGGCCGTTGAATCGTTTGATGGGTGGACATCGCGGTGCTCCCTCCTGAGGAGTAGGTGTGTCAGGCAGGAGCGTAGGGCGGGAGGCGCTAGCGGGTCTTGTACGTTTGTGCGCGGGGGCGCTGGGCTGCGGGCGATGGACGGTGGGATATCCGTCGAGCTACCGTTTACGCGCACCGTGTCGAAGGCCCCAGCATCTTGAGCCAATGCGCCGGCGCAACGCCCCAAGCGCGCTTGAAGTGTCGCGTCATATGGCTTTGGTCGGTAAAGCCGGCCGCCGCCGATGCGTCGGCGAGCGACACGCCCTGAATCGCGAGTCGGCGCACAAGATCGAGCCGGCGCATGGTCAGATAGCGATGCGGACTCGTGCCGAACAGCGCACGAAAATCCCGCGACAAACTCCAGCGGTCGCGGCCGGCGGCTGCCGCCAGTTCGTCGAGTGTCACGGCGCTATCGAGCGAACCAAGCATGTACTCGCGTGCCCGTTCAGCCGCGAGGTAATCCACCGGACGGCGCGTCGCCGCACCGCCTGCCACGGCGTCGAGCGCGATGGCCAGTTCGTAGAGCGCGTCGTCCTGTTCGAGCGAATCGATCGCGCGATCCATCGTGCGCAGCAGGCTCTCGGTTGCCGCAAACAGACGCGGGTCGCTCGAGAGTCCGCCTTCAATGAACGGCAGCGGCTTGCCGCCGAGCGCCTGCTGGAACAGCGCCGGGTCGACATAGATCATGCGGTAGTGAAAGCCGTCACGCGTGCCGGCCTGGCCGTCGTGCGGTTCGTCGGGATGCAGCACCATCGTGCCGCCAGGCAAGCTGTTACGCATGCTGCCGCGGTAGCGGAAGCTCTGCACGCCTGCCAGCGTGCGGCCGATTGCATAGGTATCGTGCCGGTGCATCGCATAGCCGGCATGATGAAAGAAGGCTTCGATTCGCTCGATGCCGCTCGTGCCGCCCGAATGCGGCGAGCGATGAATCCAGTCGGCAGCGGGCTTCGGAGCGGACGAAAGCGAACCCAGCGTCAAGACCTGCTTTCCGCTCATGCCCCCAGACCCGGCCCATAGTTGCCGCCGACGAGGCGCGTGACCGACGCCACGTCGGCGTAATCCTGCTCCGGCAAACCGTCGAGCATCGACACGACTTCGTTGCTCGCGCCGGCTTCGCGCGCGGCGTCGACTAGCGCGTCCTTGTAGGTCGGGAAACGGACTTCGCGCAGAACGTCGGCGATTTGCAGATCAATCGATTCGCCGGGGATAGCCGATGCGGTCATGCGCGCTCCAAAGGTACTGTTTTCAGGTCTGCAGGTGCTCGTTCTGGCCCGTGAAGCTTCGCTCCAGATGCCGCGACTTGGGCAGTGCGATGTGTTGCCATTGTTGCGGACGATTGTCGTCCGTGGCAGCGATGTCCGGCGCCGCGGGAGCGACCGGTGCGGCGTTGGCGCGTTCGGCAAGGCTATTGGCGGCTGTGCTGTCCGGCGCGGTATGAACCGGCGCGGCAAAACACGAGGCTGACAGCGTCACCATGGTCAACAGTGTCGAGGTTTTCATCGCCCGACCTCCTAAGCTCATGCGGCGCTGACAGTTGAGCAAGCGTTGTGCCGTCCCCGCGTCGTAAGGACGGCGCAACCTACACGCGGCGTTGATACAGGCGGGCGACGTGCATCTACCATCTTAGATGGCAAACGGCTGCGACGCGCGCCCAAAAGAGACAAAACCTAATTGTAGATTTCACATGATGGCAGGAAAAAGGCAGCGCAGTCGCGAACGGTCGTGCTGCGTTTATGTTGCAGTGCGGTAACGGCTGATGCCCAGGTCGCGTGCGAACCTCAATCTGCCTGATAACAGTCTGGGCCAACAACGGTTCAGAGACCGCTAAGAACGGGCTTCTAGCGCAGCACGTCGAATTGTGTCCACGGCCACGACGGCCGGTCGCGCATATAACCGTTGAGCCAGTTCCACTGCGGATGCCGCTTCATGAACGCCTGGGCGTCGAACGGCCGGCCGCACGGGTGGCCCCAGCGCGCGGTGAACGCCATCTTGCGCGCCATCTCGCTGTCGACCACCTTGCCGTCGTTGGCGCCCCACGGATTAAACGGTCCTTGGTCGGAACCTCCGAAGCGCGCGTCGTCCAGTTCCAGATGCCCGCAGATGGTGCGCGAGCAGGGGTTGTCGTTGCGGTCGAGATAGACGTCGTGATGGTCGGCGATCATCTCCTTCGCAAGTTCGACGTCGATCTTGCCGTGATGCATTTCTTCGAGCTGCATGAAGCGCAAGCGGCGCGCGCCGTTCTTGCGTACGTCCGTATAGTCTTCGCCTTCGCCGATGCATTCCTGGTTGCGGATTTTCAGATCGGTCGCGGTGTTGTAACCGCTATAGAAGCCGTCTTTCGTACTCTCGAAGCCCGAATAGTGCAGCCCCAGTTCGTAGCGCGCGATCTCGCCGGTCTTGGTGTCGCCGAGCAGCCAGCTATTCGCATAGCCACCGTTGTTGGCGACCGCGAACATCTCGCACCATTCGCCGATGTTGTTGGCGTACTGCGACGCGCGCCGCGAGCGATAGAACTCCGGCGCACCCGCTGCGTTGTAGCCGACAAAGTTGGAGATGGTGGTTTCGGTGACCATCAGGCCGGCTTCGGTGACCCAGAAATCGGTGAGGCTGGAAATGCAGCCCGGCAGGCCCTGCATCAGGATGCGGTTGCCGCGGTCGGGCACGATGTCGAACACGACGTTGAACGCGTCGCCCGCGGCGTAGCGGTCCCACGAGTTGTGCGCCATCACGATGCGGCCGTCGCGGGTGGCGTTGCCGGTGGCGATGAACGCGCTGCAGTGATGGCCGCGGCGGCCGCGCCAGGGTTTCATGCCGAGCTGCGGTTTCTGGGCCGCCGCGTGGCTCGGCCACCAGCTTTGCAGCAGATCCATGTAGCCATTCCAGGCCAGCACTTCGGCGAACGGCAACTTCGCGCCGTCGGCGATGCCCTGGATTTCGTCGGCGAATTCAGTGTCGAGTTTGTTGGCGAACTGGGACACGGCGGCGTCGGTGAAGGTATCGAAGTCTTCGCCGGTATCCCATTTCGCGAGGTAGCGGGCGGTGCGGATCGCGTTCTGGATTTCGGTGGCTAGCAACTGGCCATGCTGCTCGCCGCGATCGTACGGCTCGCCTTCGATATGCAGAAAAATCCAGCCGGCCTGATCACGGCGGACGGCATCGAGGGACGGTTCGCTCATCTTCGCTCCGATCGAAGGGCGGGCGTCTCGGTGCGCCCGTCTTGGCGTAACGCGCGCTGCTCGCAAGCGCGGCAGCGGTTTCCTCATTGTAGAGAATCTGCCGCGCTTTGCACGATGAGGGTGTGTTAGGCCTCAGCGCGTCGGATTCATGCGGAAGTACGCATCGAGCAGCGAAGTCTTGTACACCACCCCCGCCAGCTTCGGATCCGCGGTGCTTTCAACCACCGGCAATCGCTCTCCTTGAAACGCCATGAAGTGCTGCAACGCAACGCCGAGCGGCATATCCGGCGTGAGCACATCGAAGTGCGGCTGCAGATAATCCGCGGCGGTCTTTGCGGAGGTGTCGCGCTTGTCGAGTAGATCGGAGGTAATGTCCTTGAGCGCGACCACGCCGAGAAACGCGCCGGACTCGTTGGCGACGTACAGATACTTCACCGGATATTCGAGGAACACGCGCGTCATATCCTGCACGGTCGCGTTGGGCGGCACGACGGTTTCGGCGGGACGGATCAGCTCGCGCATCTGCGTCGCGCGCAGACGGGTGCGTTCCTGTTCCTCCTGATTGCGACGCAGCGTGATTTCGTACATTGACGTTTTGCCGATCGCGCGCGACACGAAATACGCGACCACGCACGACAGCATCAGCGGCAATACCACCTGATAGCTGAGCGTCATTTCGAAGATCATCAGGATTGCCATCAGCGGTGCTTGTGTGGCGCCGGCCAGAAACGCGCCCATGCCGACCATTGCGTAAGCGAACGGCGCCGAGGTGCCGTGTGGCCACAACGCGTGCATGCCCAGACCGAACAGCGAACCGACCACCGCGCCGACGAAGAGCGTCGGCGTGAATACCCCGCCGATCGCGCCTGAACCCACAGTCGCCGATGTCGCGACGATCTTGAACACCAGCACGAGGACGAGCGCGCTCCACGTCCACGGCGAATGCAGGATGGAATTGACGACGGAGTAGCCGTTGCCCCACACCTCAGGCGTCCAGATCGACAGAATGCCGACGATCAGACCGCCTAGCGCCAGCCGGATGGGCAACGGCACGGGCAGTTTGCGAAAGTTTGCTTTCGAGAAGTCCATCAGCCGAAGAAACTGCGGCGCGGCCGCACCGCACAGCAGTCCAAGCCCAACGAACAACAGGACTTCAGCGCCCGCCACGGGCGGAAACACCGGCATTTCGTACGGCGGCTTGTAGCCGGTGAACTCACGCATCGTGATGTTGGCGACCACCGCCGAGACTACGACGGGGCCGAAGCTTTCCATCACGATCGAGCCGAGCACGATTTCGGTGACGAAAAATGCGCCGGCAATCGGCGCGCTGTACGCGGAGGTAATGCCGGCTGCGGCGCCGCAGGCGACGAGCAGGCGCAGGCGCGGCGGATCCAGATGCACCCAGCGGCCGATCAGCGACGCGGCCAGCGCCGCCAGTTGCACCATCGGACCTTCGCGGCCGATCGAGCCGCCGCTCGAAATCGTGAACAGCGACGACACGCTGCGCCAGAAGCTCAGCTTGACCGGCACCACGCCGTCGCCGATTGCGACCGCTTCCATGTAGTCGATGTGATTGCACTTGTCGACGTGACGTTGCGCGATCAACAGAAACAAGCCTGCGATCAGGCCGCCCGCGGCGGGCAGCCACACGCGCACCGTCCACGGCAAGCTGCGCGCCATTTCGACGAAACTGCCGGATTTGCCGACCGCCGCCAGTTGCAGCAGCGCGATGCCTTCGCGAAAGGCAATCGTCGCGAACGCGCCCGCGACGCCGACTACCACCGACCAGACCAGCATCGTATGGGCGTCGGAGAGACGGAACAGGGTCTGGGCGCGGGTGCGCAGCTTCAGCAGGAATGAAAGCACGTCGGCAGGAGTGGGCGTGATGGGTGGATGGGATGCGCGTACGGTAACAGCATTGCGCCCGCTGGCGGAAGCGGGCGCAATGCAGAGGGTTCGCGAAGGAGTGCGGCGTGGATCAAGTCGCCGCCTTGTCGAGTTCCGGGTAGTGCCGGAAGATGCAGGCTTCGTTATGCGCGATGCGCCGGTCGGACTGCAGATAAGCGGCGATGTTCGGCCGCTCGATCACCGCGTCGTGCAAGGCCGCGAGACGCGGATAGTGTTCGCCAAAACGCTTGAGCGCGCGCGGAAACGCGTACAGCAGGCCGTCGATCAGCTGGAACATTGACAGGTCGACGTAAGTGAGCGCGTCGCCCACCATGAACGAGTCGCCGGCCGGGTTCTGTTTCAGCACGCGCTCGAAGTACTTCATGAACTTCGGAATCCGGTGGTCGATGAAGTCGTGCGCGCGCACTTTGGCGGCGTCTTTCTGGTCTTCGTAATACAAGGCGCTGGCGAGCGGATGATGCGTGTCGTGCGCTTCGGTCACCATGTCGGCGATCGTCAGTTGCAGTCCGTTGGCGACATAGCGCAGGCTTTCGGCCGACGGCGCGAGATTGAGCTTCGGGCCAAGGTAGAACAGGATGTTGGCGGTCTGCGCGATCACCAGATCGCCGTCCTTGAGAAACGGCGGGGCGAACGGTGGATAGGGCTCGTCCTTGCTTTTCATCAGCGCCATCATCGCGTTCGTGCCGAGGCCGTCAGATGGTTCGCCGCGCGCCACTTCCACGTAGTCTGCGCCGGCTTCTTCCAGGGCCAGCCGCACGAATTCGCCACGGCCTTGCAAGCCATCCCAATAGTAAAGTTCCAGGCTCATCGATCAGTCCTCATTCCAGTTGCATGAACAGGTGTGTGCGAACGGATAACGTTAGCAACCAGTATGCCGCGCATGAGTGACAGATGGTTCTCCTGAACGCACAAAACCCCGCACGCGGCGGGGTTGACGGGGAGGCGGGAGCGTCTTAGCCGAACAGGTGCTGGACGGTCCATGTGATACCCAGTCCGCCGGCAATCAACCACACATACAGGATGAAGCCGGTGGTCAATGCGCGTGGGCCGGCCTGACGGATCTGCGCGATACGGGTCTCGATACCGAGCGCGGTCATGGCCATGGTGAGCGCGAAGGTGTCGAGCATGTTCAGCGTGCTGGTCGTGCTTTCCGGCAGGACGTGCAGCGAGTTGATCACGACGAAGGCGAGGAAACCGAGCGCGAACCAGGGAATCGCCAGCTTGCGCGGGGCGTGTTGCTTGCCGTCTTCGGCCGTTGCGGAGGCGGCCGCGTTGCGCGCCGAGCGGTTCACCCACATGCCGACGACCAGCAGCACCGGCACCAGCAGCATTACGCGGGTCATCTTGACGATGGTGGCGATGTGGGTCGCTTCCGGGCTCACGTTGCTGGCCGCGCCGACCACCTGCGCCACTTCGTGAATAGTGCCGCCGAAGAACAGGCCGGCGCCAACCGTGTCGAGATGCAGCCAACCTGCCTTGAACAGCACGGGGTAAAGGAACATCGAGAGGGTGCCGAACAGCACCACGCTGCCTACCGCCATCGCGCTCTTATGCGGCTTGGATTGCAACGTCGACTCGAACGCGAGCACAGCCGCCGCGCCGCAGATCGCGCTGCCCGCCGCCGTCAGCAGCGCGGTGTCGCGGTCGAGCTTCATGATCTTCATGCCGGCCCACGTGCCGATTACCAGCGTGCTCACGACGATCAGCACCGATTCAGCGAGACCGGGCAAGCCGACCTGGGCGATTTCCTGCAGGCTGACCCGCAGCCCGAAAAACGCCACGGCGATGCGCAAGAGTTTGCGCGCCGAGAAGTTGACGCCGGCCGCCCAGCTTTCGGGCATGCCGTCGCGCAGCGCGTTGCCGTAAATGGCGCCGGCTACGATGCCGACGATCAGCGGGCTCAGACCCAGGCCGGCGATGGCCGGGATCGACGCGATGCGGGTCACGGCCGCGGCGAAGAGCGCAACGAACAGAATGCCGTTGAGTTGGCCGCGGGTCGATGACCCGGCGGGGGCGGCGGAAGCGGTGAGGTGAGCGGTGGACATGGCGTAGCGCCTTCCTATGACTGTCGTGATTCGATAGTCCCAATCCTAAATTAGATATATCGATATGAAAAATCGTGATTTAGAATGTGAAGTATCAGTTCAACGGATATTTATCCTGCCATGACCCCGGATCAACTTATAACGTTCGCCGCTGTCGCCGAGCATCGCAATATCAGCCGGGCGGCTGTGGCGTTGCATCTGTCGCAGCCGGCCGTATCGGGACAATTGCGCCAGTTGCAGGACGAATTCGGCGAGCCGCTTTATCTGCGCGACGGGCGTGGCGTGCGCCTGACGCCCGCCGGCGAGCAACTCGCCAGCTATGCGACGCGGCTGCGCGATACGTGGCGGCAGGCGCATGCGTATCGCGACGCGCTGCGCGGCCTCGAGCAGGGCACCTTGCGCATCGGCGCAAGCACCACGCCGGCGAGCTATCTGCTGCCGTACCTGATCGCCGATTTTCATCGCCACTATCCCGACGTGACGCTGCATACCGCCGACGGCAACACCACGGAGATCGTCGGCGCGCTGGGCTCAGTGGATATCGCGATGATCGAAGGTCCTGTGGGCTCGGATCTACCGCCGGACACCGCGGTGCACGCGTGGCGCGAGGATGAGATCGTCGCGATCATGCCGCGCACGCATCCACTGGCGGTGGCGCAGACGGGTGGCACGGGTACGGGTACCGCTGGCGCGGCAGGTGGAGTGGATGGGGGCGGAGCGTCGGGAGCGGTGGAAAGCGGAGCGGCTGTCAACGGCGGACGGGTGGATCTGGCGGCCTTTGGCACGCATCCGCTAGTGCTGCGCGAGGCCGGGTCGGGCGTGCGGCAGATCGTCGAGCGGGCCTTTGCCCGGGCGGGCGTGCCGATGCGGGTGGCGCTGGAGATTGCCGGGGTCGAAGGCGTCAAGGAGGCGGTGCGGGCAGGCATGGGTATCGGTTTCGTTTCGGCGATGTCGATGCGACACGAGGACGGCGCGCTGTGTCTGTTCTCGTTGAGCCCGGAGCCGCTGACGCGGCGGCTGTCGATTCTGGTGCCACATGCGAGTGCGCCGTCGCGGGTGGTCGAGCAGTTCCTCGCGCTGTGCCTTGCTGATGGACCCTGATGGAGGTTTCCTGGGGATTTCCACTATGGTGCATGACACCTCGCCCGGCGCACTATTCGGGCATCGCAAGCGCCTCGGCGCTTTTTTTCGAAACGTGTTTGGAACCGGTTCCAAATGCCGATCGTGAGACTGGTTTGAGTAAATTCGACATGACTGATGCAGTGGACGTGGTGATCGTCGCAAGCGCATTCGGGATGGACGCGGTTCGCACGCACGGTCATCTGAAGTGGGCCGGCGCGAGCAAACGGGCCGGCGCCACCGGCTTCGAAGTGCGTCGCGAACTCTTCGCGGATGAGGCCGACGTCGCGCCGCAGGCTTTACGCGCGCTCGGCAAGGAAATTGCGGCCCTCGGGTTGTGGTCGGTCTACTCGACGCCCGTGTCGCTGTACACGCCGGACGGCGGGCTCGACGCCGACGCACTGCGCGTCTCGATTGAAGAAGCGATCGCGCTGGGCGCGCGCTTCGTGAAGCTGCAACTTGGCGGGTTTGGCGCCGAGGCTAACGCCGCAGTGATTGCCGATTACATGCGCTGCGCGGACGTGCGGCTCGTCGTCGAAAACGGTCAACTGGCCGAAGGCGGTTCGCTTGGGCAATTCACTGGCCTGTTCGAGGCGTTGGAGCGTGAAGGCCACGCCGGCCTGCTCGGCATGACCTTCGACATCGGCAACTGGGCCTGGCGCGATGTCGCGCCGCTCGATGCCGCCGGGTCGCTGGCTGCGCACGTCGAATACATCCATTGCAAGACGACGGTGGGCGAGGGCGCACGACGCTTTCCCGTCGCGCCGGCCGCCGGTGACACGCAGTTCGCCGCGGTGCTCGACAAGCTGCCGCGCCACGTGCCGCGCGGCATTGAATTTCCGTTCGATGCGAACCGTATCGATGCGGACGCGGCGCACTACGTCGCATGGTTGGCCGCCGCGTAAGCGGCGCGTAGGACCTGAGAGAGCGGTACCCAATAAATGCCTGGCAGAAAGCGTGTGCGGAGCAGTGCACGCGGCACGGGCGGAAGCGTGCAGAGAAGCGCAAGCAAAAGACAGGCAGCAAACAGGAACACGCAGGAGCGAGCATGAGCAACACAAACGCAGCACTCGATGTCATCACCTACGGCGAAGCGATGGCCATGTTCGTGGCCGCCGAAACCGGAGCACTCGCCGGTGTCGGGCAATTCACCAAGCGCGTCGCGGGCGCCGATCTGAATGTGGCGATCGGCCTGTCGCGATTGGGGTTCAAGGTGGGTTGGATGAGCCGCGTCGGCAACGATTCGTTCGGCCAATACGTGCGCGACACGCTGACGAAAGAAGGCATCGACCAGCGCTGCGTGACCACCGACGAGCGCTACCCGACCGGTTTCCAGCTGAAGTCGAAGAACGACGACGGCAGCGATCCGGCCATCGAATACTTCCGCAAAGGGTCCGCGGCAAGCCATTTGTCCTTGGCTGACTACGTGGCCGATTACGTGCTGCCCGCGCGTCACTTGCATCTGACGGGCGTGGCGCCGGCCATCTCAGCCAGCTCGTGCGAACTCGCATTCCATCTGGCGCGTGAAATGCGTGCCGCAGGCAAGACGATCTCGTTCGACCCGAATCTGCGCCCGACGCTGTGGCCCTCGCGCGCCGCGATGGTCGAAGGTTTGAATGCGCTCGCCGCACTGGCTGACTGGGTGCTGCCCGGCATCGGCGAAGGCGAGATTCTGACCGGCTACACGCAGCCGGACGACATCGCCAGGTTTTATCTGGACCGAGGCGCGCGTGGCGTGATTATCAAGCTCGGCGCAGAAGGCGCGTACTTCCGCACCGCCGACGATGCCGCCGTGATCGCCGGTCAGCCGGTCGTGAAGGTAGTGGATACGGTGGGCGCGGGCGATGGTTTCGCCGTCGGCGTGGTCAGTGCATTGCTCGAAGGTAAGACACTGCCGCAAGCGGTCGCACGCGGCAACCGTATCGGCGCCCTGGCGATTCAGGTGATCGGCGATTCGGAAGGCCTGCCGAGCCGCGCCGAACTCGACGCGCTCGAACGCGCCGACGTGCCGCACATCGCAACCGCGGCTTGAGCGTCTGGGCCTCGTATAACGAGCGTTCAATCGTTCAGCACTAGCTGGCTCGATAACAGCAAGAGCGCTCGAACAGCGCCCCGTGACCGTCCATCACTGCTTCGGGAAGCCGTTAGCAACTTTCTTGCATGGGATCAGAGTAAGCGTTAAAGCGCCAACTCTGGTCGACCGCAACTGCATGGGACCCGAGTAAGTGCTTTGCACTAACTCAGGTCGACAAAGGAGACTTCCATGACTTCATCGCTTGCGATTCGCCGTTGGTGGACGATCATGCCGATCGTATTCATCACATACAGCCTCGCTTACCTCGACCGCGCGAACTTCGGTTTCGCATCGGCCGCCGGCATCAATCAGGATCTCGGCATCAGTAAGGGCTTGTCGTCGCTGATCGGCGCGTTGTTCTTCCTCGGTTATTTCTTCTTCCAGATTCCCGGCGCGATTTACGCGGAACGCCGTAGCGTGAAAAAGCTCGTATTCTGGAGCCTGGTCCTGTGGGGCGGGTGCGCGGCGCTGACCGGCATGGTCAGCAATATCCCCTCGCTGATGGTGATCCGCTTCGTGCTCGGCGTGGTCGAGGCCGCGGTGATGCCGGCGATGCTGATTTTCATCAGCAACTGGTTCACGAAGAGCGAGCGCTCCCGCGCCAACACCTTCCTGATTCTCGGCAATCCGGTGACGGTGCTGTGGATGTCGGTGGTCTCCGGCTATCTGGTGCATTCGTTTGGCTGGCGTCACATGTTCATCGCCGAAGGCGCGCCGGCGATTCTCTGGGCGGTGTGCTGGTGGTTCATCGTGCAGGACAAGCCGCAGCAGGTATCGTGGCTCACGCAGCAGCAGAAGGACGATCTCGCCGAAACCTTGCGCGCCGAACAGGCCGCTATCAAACCGATGCGCAATTACAGCGAAGCGTTCCGCACGCCCGCCGTGATCAAGCTGTGCGCGCAATATTTCTGCTGGAGCATTGGCGTGTATGGTTTCGTGTTGTGGCTGCCGTCGATTCTGAAGAACGGTTCGACGCTCGGCATGGTCGAAACCGGCTGGCTTTCGGCGCTGCCGTATCTGGCTGCAACGATCGCCATGCTTGCGGCTTCGTGGGCATCGGATAAACTCAACCGCCGTAAAGTGTTCGTGTGGCCGTTCCTGCTGGTCGGCGCGATCGCGTTCGCCGCGTCGTACGCGCTCGGCTCCACGCACTTCTGGATCTCATACGCGTTGCTGGTGATTGCCGGTGGCGCAATGTATGCGCCGTACGGGCCGTTCTTTGCGATCGTGCCGGAACTGCTGCCGAAGAACGTCGCGGGCGGCGCGATGGCGCTGATCAATAGCATGGGCGCGCTCGGTTCGTTCGTCGGCTCGTACGTGGTCGGCTATCTGAATGGCGCGACTGGTTCACCCGCGGCATCCTATGCGTTTATGAGCGTAGCCCTGATCGCCGCGGTGATTCTGACGTTGATCGTCAAACCGCAGGCGCAAGTACAGCCGCAAACCAAGGGCGCCACGCTCGCTACACCGTTGCAAGGAAAATAAGCTGATGAAAAAGATCGTCGCCTGGAAATCGCTGCCCGAGGATGTGCTCGCGTATCTGCAACAGCATGCGGAAGTCGTGCAGGTCGATCCTGCGCAGCACGACACATTCGTCGCCGCATTGAAGGACGCGGACGGCGGCATCGGTTCGAGCGTGAAAATCACGCCGGCGATGCTCGAAGGCGCAAGCAGGCTGAAGGCCTTGTCGACCATCTCGGTGGGTTTCGATCAGTTCGATGTTGCCGACCTCACGCGCCGCGGCATCGTGCTCGCGCACACGCCGGACGTGTTGACCGAGTCCACGGCGGATACGGTGTTCTCGCTGATCCTCGCGTCGGCGCGGCGCGTGGTCGAGCTCGCGGATTGGGTGAAGGCGGGCGAGTGGAAGCAAAGCATCGGGCCGGCACATTTCGGTGTCGACGTGCAGGGCAAGACGCTCGGCATCGTCGGGCTGGGCCGGATCGGCGGCGCGGTTGCGCGGCGCGCGGCGCTCGGTTTCAACATGAAGGTGCTGTACACGAATCGCAGCGCGAATGCGCAGGCAGAACAGGCATACGGCGCGCGCCGCGTCGAGTTGGCGGAGTTGCTCGCCACCGCTGACTTCGTCTGCCTGCAAGTGCCGCTCACGCCCGAGACGAAGCACATGATCGGCGCGGCCGAATTCAAGTCGATGAAGAAGAGCGCGATTCTGATCAACGCATCGCGCGGCGCCACGGTCGATGAACAGGCGCTGATCGAAGCTCTGCAAAACGCCACGATTCACGGTGCGGGTCTGGACGTGTTCGAGACCGAGCCGCTGCCGGCTGATTCGCCGCTGCTGAAAATGGCCAACGTGGTCGCGTTGCCGCACATCGGCTCGGCGACGCACGAGACCCGCCATGCGATGGCGCTTAACGCAGCGGAAAACCTCGTTGCCGCGCTTGACGGTACGCTCGCGACTAATATCGTCAACCGTGAAGTGCTGAAGAAATGAGCACGACGCCGCTTGCCGCCCCGCGCCGCGCGACGATTACGGACGTCGCGCGCGAAGCCGGCACGGGCAAGACCAGCATCTCGCGCTATCTGAATGGCGAGATGAGCGTGCTGTCGCCGGAATTGCGCTCGCGCATCGAGGCGGCTATCGAGCGTCTCAACTATCAGCCGAACCAGATGGCGCGCGGCCTCAAGCGTGGCCGCAATCGCCTGATCGGCATGCTGCTCGCCGACCTGACCAACCCGTATTCCGTCGAAGTGCTTCAAGGGGTGGAAGCCGCTTGCCATGCGCTTGGGCTGATGCCGCTGATCTGCCACGCGGCCAACGAAGTCGAAATGGAGCGGCGCTATCTGCAACTGCTGACCACGTATCGCGTGGAAGGCGTGATCGTCAACGCACTCGGCGTGCGCGAGGAAACCCTGCGGCCGGTGGGCGGCGGCGGGATTCCGGCGGTGCTGGTCGACCGTTCGGTGGATGGGCTCGTCGCCGACATGGTTGGGCTGGACAACCGGGCGGCGGCCGAGCTCGGCACGCGGCATCTGCTCGACAATGGGTTCGACGATATCTGGTTTGTCGTCCAGCCTTTCGAGCAAGTCAGTTCACGGCAACTGCGCGAGGCGGCGTTTCGCGAGGTGATAAGCGGCGTGGGCGGCGCGGGTGGGCATACGCTGGTGCTGAATCTTGCGGAGCCGGCAGCCGTCGAGCGCGCTCTTGCCGAACTGGACCGCGCAATTGACGCGGATGGCGGCCTTGGCGATGCCGTGGCCAGCGTGACAGGTAACGCGACAAGCAGCGTCACAGTTCGCACCGGTGGCAAAGCCAGCCGCATCGCCTTGTTCGCGGCCAACGCGCCCGTCGCGCTGTGCCTCGCTCTCCATTTGAAAGCGCGCTACGGCGCGGATTGGCAGGCGCGCGTCGCGCTGCTGTCGATCGACGATCCCGAATGGGCCGAATTGACGGGTATCACCGCGATCCGCCAGCCGACCTACGAGATCGGCTATCGCGCGGTCGAGTTCCTCCACGAGCGCATCGAAGGGGTTCAGGCCACCGCGCGCGACTGCCTCCTGCCAGGCGAATTGATCGTCCGCGCCTCAACTTTGCGCTGACTTTGCGCTGACTTCGCGCTGATCTGCGATCATTCGGGCTGCGGCGCGCAGCGGGTGCGCGCCGGTTATCGCAAGGAAACCCATGGTTGTTGCACCGCTTACCCTCTCGAGCCTCGCCGTCGCGACGCTGTTCATCGCCGCTTTACCGTTCCTGATCTACCGCCGTTTGCGTCGGCCGCTCGCGCTGAACCCCCGCGACGCGATCACCGGCATCGCCGTGTTCGCGCTGTTCGCGATGGTGATCGAGCGCGCGCTGAACGACTACGTGCTGCATCGGAACGAAGCGACCGCCACCTTCCTGTCCAATCCGGTGGCCTTCGTGGTGTATGGCGCGCTGGCGGCGGGTATCTGCGAGGAAGTGGGGCGGTTCATCGGGATGCGGCTGCTGCTCAAGCGCGCGGCAGCGAAGTCCGCTGCGGGCACGGGCGACGGCACGGCGCTGACCTATGGCCTCGGCCACGGCGGCGCTGAAGCGTGGCTGGTTGGCGTGCTGGTGCAGATTCAATGGATCCTGTTCGCCATCTTCGAAAACCGCGGCGAGCTGGACGGCTACCTGAGCAATCTGCCGACCGACTCGGTGATGCGCATCCACCTGATTCTCGCCAGCCTGACGCCGCAGACGGCCGGCATTTTCGCGCTCGAACGTGTGGCCGCGCTGGTGTTCCAGATCGGCTTGTCGGTGCTGATGTGGCGTGGGTTGCGGGCTGGCTGGCGCGGCATCCTGCCGCTCGCGATTGTCCTGCACGCGCTGGTCGACGTGCCGGCTACGTTGTTCCAGGCGCAGCTCGTGCCGCTCGCTGCCGTGGACGGCGTGTATGCGGTGGGGGCGGTGATCGTCGCGGGCTTGTTGTTCAGAGCGTTCCGTCGCCCGGCGCTTGTCGCGTGAGTCTGTTGTTGGCCGCTTGTTACAGTAGCCATCCGTGATTTTCTAACTTTCGGCGTACCCTTGCGGTACGCAGTTCAGGCTCATCCTTTCGGCACACTTCATGGAAGAAGCTTACCAATACGACTGCGCGAATCCCGAGTTCGAGGAATTGGCGCGCGTTATCAGCGATCTGTTTCCCGAGCAGACGCAGTTCATCCAGCGTGCGGGCGAAGACGGCACGCCGACGCTGGCGATTCACTGGGTTGCCATGCGTTTCGGTTCGACCGCGCGCCGGATTGTGATGACCGTGCTGATCGCGCCGACGGCGTTGGCGCGTTATCGTGCCTTGCCGGCGCGGCTGCGAGGCCGGAGTTTCGCCGTGTTACGGGCATATGTCGAAGCGAGTATTGGCTCGCTTGAAGAACAGTACGCGAACGGCGACGCGGTGCCGCGCGATGTGACGGTGGATCTCGGCGACGAGTTTGCCTGAAGCGATTGGCTCGAGACAGCCGGGCCATTGGGTAGAAGGCGGCCTTTTCGCGCCCAGCCGGCCACGATTCAGCGGCAGTGAATCATAGGCTGTGACTCATAGGCTGTGACTCAGTCCGCGAGCCGATAAACCTTCGCGAAGCGGGCGGCCTGCACCACGCCGTAGTCGCCGGGGGCGTACTGCATGATCCAGTCGCCGGCCGCGCCGTGCAGCACGTCGCCGCCACTCGCTGAACGTGCCAGTGAAAACGCTTCATTCATCTGCTTTGCCAGCACGACAGCGGGACGGTTACGGTATGCGCCCGCTTCGCCGTGAGCGAGCGCGGCGTCTTCCGGCAGGTATTTGGCATCGAAACGTTCACGTGAGACGACCCAGCGGTCGCCGGTCGATCCGGTGATCAGCGCGTCGCCGCGGGCATAGCGGTTCGGGCCTTCCAGGCTCATCAGTTCGCCTTCGGCAGCAGCAAATTCAACGCGCACGGTTTCGTTTTTGACGACGCGCTGGGCGTCGTCATCTTGACTCAGATCGAGATTTTTGAGTTCGGTCATGAAGCGAGTGGATGTGGAGAGATGAACAGCCTGGCCAGGACCTTGCGTCCCGACGCTGCATACTCGCAATCATGCCAGATGCATTTGAAGATCGGGTTCTTTTGCCAAGGGCAATAGAACTGCGCGCAGCGCGGAAACCCGCGCCGCGCGCCATCAACCGTGTAACGTAACTAATTTCTTACGGCTTCAGAGTCGCATCATTCCGCAGCGGCCGGTGCCTTCTTGGCGCCGCCCTTGCCCTGGTGACGATGGCCGCCTTCAGGACCGCCCTGATGGAACGTCACGTCGGCAAGTTTCTTCTGCTCAGGCGAGAAGCTGCTGTACAGCGGATCGAACGCATCGACCAGTTTCTTCATGCCGTCCGCATGCGCTTGCGCGATCGTGGCGTATTGCTTCATGTCGTCGATCGCCGACAGATTCGTGTTGGCCTTGCGCTGCTGGAACAACTGCCCCATCGTCTCGCCATTGCCGCGCATGACATCGGCGAACGCGTTCCATTGCGATTCCTGCGCCGGCGTGATCTTCAATTGCGTGTGCAGATAGGCGATGCGGTCTTCGACATTGCGCTCGTGGCCTGCTTTGGCGGCCGGCGCCGAAGCCGGGGTGCCCGTCGGTGCCGAGGCCGGTGCGGAAGTTTGTGCGAATGCGCCGCTCATGGCGACTGCGGTGGCCAGCATTACGAGTGCTTTTTTCATCGAAACTCCTGATGTCTGTTCGAATTATGACAAGGCGAGCATGGCGAGCGGCCCAACGCGCGTTCGCATAGCGACGCAAGGCGACCGGCTGCCCACTTCGCCGTCGCCGCTATTAGTATCACGATATCCCTACAATGCGGCTGCAGTGCGACAAACGCTTACAACCGAAACGAACAGGAAATAGCGGGTGGACAAATTCGTCAGCATGGAAATCTTCGTTGCGGTGGTCGAGGCGGGCAGTCTCACGGCGGCTGCCGAGCGTTTTGACATTTCGTCGGCGATGGTGGGCAAGCACATCCGCTCGCTTGAAACGCGGCTCGCGACGCGGCTTCTGACGCGTACCACGCGCCGTCAGAGCCTGACCGAAATCGGCCGTCAATACTACGAGCAGTGCCGGCGCATTCTGGCCGACGTCAAGGCGGCGGAGTCGCTCGCCGAGGCCATGGCGGCCGCGCCGCGCGGGGTGCTGAAAGTGACGGTGCCGCTGACCTACGGCGTCGAGGTCTTTGCCCCGGCGATGACCGACTACCTGAGTGCGTGGCCGGACGTGAGCCTCGAACTGGATCTGTCGAATCGTGTGATTGACCTAGTGGAAGAGGGCTTCGATGCGTCGGTGCGCATCGGCCGCTTGCCGGATTCCAGTTTCGTCGCGCGGCCGTTGAAGCCTTACCGGATGCGCGCGTGCGCGTCGCCGGCGTATCTGGCGCGGGCCGGCACACCGCGTACGCCGGCCGATCTCGTGCAGCACGAATGCCTCGGCTTTCTGCATTGGGGCCGTGAGGGCTTGTGGCGGCTAGGCGGCGAGGACGCGGACGAAAACCAGCTGCGCGCCGGACGGTTCCGGGCGAACAACGGCCAGGCGCTGAAGGTTGCGGCATTGCGTGGCTTCGGGCTGGTGTTGCAGCCGGAGGCGCTGCTTGCGAGGGAGATCGCCAGTGGCGAACTGGTGTCGGTGCTGGAGGACTATCTGCCGGAGGGCGCGCCCGTCCATCTGCTTTACTCACGCGACCGCCGCGCCACGCCCAAGCTCACCAGCTTCATCGATTTCGTGATCGAGCGGTTCGGGGCGTGATCGTGCCGCTTGCCAGGCTTCGTTTCCCGTTTCGCGCTCGTTGTTAGCCGTTCATCATTGCGTCACGCATGGCTCGGGGTTCCTCTGCCTGCCGCCCGATGCCCAGGACGCGCGATAATCCTTCACAACCGACCAACTTCCTTCGCCCCCGATGAGACCTCCGCGCCTCGACCAACTCGACGATCTCGACCGCAACCTCGTTGCGCTGCTGCAAGCCAACGCCCGTGAGAGCGTCGCCAACCTCGCGCGTCAACTGGATGTGGCGCGTACCACTGTGATCGCCCGGATCGCCAGGCTCGAGCGCAGCAACGTGATTGGCGGCTATAGCGTGAGGCTCGGCCAGGACGTACTCGACTCGAGCATCCAGGCGTACGTCGGCATCATCATCGCGCCGAAGTACGGGCCGGCCGTGCAGAAACGTCTCGGCAAGATGCCCGAGGTACAACTGCTATGCGCGGTGAGCGGCGAGTTCGACTACGTCGCGTGGCTGCGCGCCGATTCGCCCGACCGCCTCAACGATCTGCTCGACGAGATCGGCGGCCTGGAAGGGGTGGAGCGAACCACCACGTCGATCATTCTTGCGCGCAAGATCGACCGCGGCATGGTGTGATCCTACGGCCAGATTTTTACGCCGTTTTGACATGTTTTCGACATATCGACTAATCACGTCGTCATAACGTCGAAATTCATGGTCATAGCGCAGCACTTTGCGCGTATGAACTGTTTTTGCTTCTCCCTAAACTGTGTCTCAAGGGTTCAGCCCGCCGGGCGCAGCGCCTTAGCGCAGCGCACTTCCCAAGCTGGAGACAGCATACACAGAACAAGGAGAAGCGCATGAAAGTAGCCATCGTTGGCGCAGGTTTGATCGGTCACACCATCGCCCATATGTTGCGCGAAACGGGCGATTACGACGTCGTCGCATTCGACCGCGATCAGCATGCGCTCGATAAGCTCGCCGCCCAGGGTATCCCGACCCGCCGTGTCGATTCCGCCGATGCCGCCGCACTGCGAGCCGCCATTCAGGGCTTTGACGCGCTCATCAACGCACTGCCGTATTACCTGGCGGTGAACGTGGCCTCGGCCGCCAAGGGCGCGGGCGTCCATTACTTCGATCTGACCGAAGACGTGCGCGCCACCAGCGCGATTCGTGCAATCGCCGACGACGCCGATCACGCCTTCATGCCGCAATGCGGTCTCGCACCGGGTTTCATCGGCATCGCCGCGCATGAACTGGCGAACCGTTTCACCGAAATCCGCGACGTGAAAATGCGCGTCGGCGCGCTGCCGGAGTTCCCGACCAACGCGCTGAAGTACAACCTGACGTGGAGCGTCGACGGTCTGATCAACGAGTACTGCCAGCCGTGCGAAGCGATTCGCGACAGCCGGACGCAGTGGGTGCAGCCGCTGGAAGGCCTCGAGCACTTCTCTCTCGACGGTACCGAATACGAAGCCTTCAATACGTCCGGCGGGCTGGGTACGCTATGCGAAACGCTGGCGGGCCGCGTCGAATCGCTGGACTACAAGTCGGTGCGTTATCCGGGCCACCGCAACCTGATGCAGTTCCTGCTGGAAGACCTGCGTCTTTCGAGCGACCGCGATACGCTCAAGACCATCATGCGCCGCTCGGTGCCCGCGACCGCGCAAGACGTCGTGCTGGTGTTCATCACTGTGAGCGGTATGCGTGACGGTCAACTGGTGCAGGAAGTCTTCACCCGCAAGATCTTCGCGAAGACCGTGTGCGGCGTGCCGATGAGCGCCATTCAGATCACCACGGCCGGCGCGATGTGCGCGGTGCTCGATCTGTTCCGTGAGCAGAAGCTGCCGCAAAGCGGTTTCGTGCGTCAGGAACAGGTGTCGCTGCGCGACTTCCTCGCGAACCGCTTTGGCCAGTTGTACGAAGGGCAGTCGCTGGATGCGATGGCAACGGTGTAAGCCGCGATTGTCGCGTTGAGGTAGCAAAAGAGGCTCAATACCGAGGGCCGTGCGACGACGCGGTAGTGATTGCCGCGAGCAACGAAGCAGGTCTCGTAGAAGGCCGCTTGAAAAACGCCCCGTTATGCGGGGCGTTTTTCGTTTGAAACGCCGGTGCTATGCACGCAGTTGCACTGGCTGTGACATGGGCTGCTACACAGGCAGCGGCGGCAGCATCGCCGGCGGCGCAGGCGGCTCGCCCACGAGGCGTGCGAGCAACGCTTCGTAATCCGCGCGGGTTGGGGCGGTGTTGTCGAACATCAACAGGTCTTCGCAAATATCGCCGCTCGGCACGAAGCGGCGCTGCCGATACTCGTCCCAGTGCGCGAGTTTGTAGGCATCGTTCGGATTGCCGCGCGCGACGATGCGCTGATGCGCCATCTCTTCCGACGTGTAGACCCATACGACCCGCAGTGTCACGTCCGCGCCGATACCAAGCCAGGCGCGATCGAAGAGGCGCCGCTCGCGCACTTCGCGCGAGAGCGGCCCGACCACCAGCGCGCTGATGCCGAGCTCAAGATTGTCGCGGGCGGTATCGAGCAGGCCGCGATACTCGGGATCGCGCAGGTGTTGCAGAAAAAGCGGGCTGTCGCGGTCGTTCGGATCGCCGGTCAGCATGGCCATGGCGGCCGCGCTGTAGCCGCCGAACAGCGTATCTTTGTCGAGCAGGCAGAAGGGCGTCGCGCTCGCCTGCATCAGCGGGCCGATCAGCTTCTTCGCCAGGGTGGTTTTGCCGGTGCCGGCGTGACCGCAGAAGAAAACCAGGTGGGTCACGAAGACGTGTCCTCGGGTGCCGCGGCCGGGGTGCCGGCGTGCTGCGGGTCACGCGCGAATTTGCCGCTGGCCTCCAGCCACATCACATTGATGATGCCGAAGCCCAATGCCACGCCAATGCCGAGAATCCAGGTGAAATACCACATCGCGGTCTCCTTGATCGTGTGTCCGGCGAGGCTGCCGGTGAGGCTCTACGTATAGCCGGTACAGAGAAGCAAACATGCTGGCAGATAAAGGTAGCATGCGGCGGATCCGAGGGTAAATCCGCAGCGCGCGGCACCCACAGCGCAGCACTTTGCAGCGATCATGAAGAAGAACGCAGCAGCGCGCAAGAGGGCGCAAAGACAGTTGGCCGTTCGGCCAGGATCGCACAATGCGCCTATAACAAGAGCAACACCACCAACAACACGGGAGACCCAGCATGCCGATGCGTCCGCACTTCCACTGCAAAGCCGCGCTGCTTGCGCTGGCTATCGCGTCGCTCGCCGGTTGCGCCTCGACACCTGCCGAGCCCGTCCCGTTCAAGGAGGTGCCGCAGGCGCGCATCGTCCAGCCCGGTTATACGGAGCCCGGAACCGGGCTGGTCGCCGTGGACGTGCGGCGCGAACGTTCCCGCGACGTTATCGTCCGGTTTCGCGATGCGCTGGTGTATATCGACGGCGAGCAGGTCACCGATCTGATGAACGGTGAACATGTGGTCTTCTATCTAAGCCCGGGCGTGCATCGCATCGGCGTCTCCACGCAATTCGATCCGGTCGTGGAAATGCGCTTTACGGTCACGGCCGATACACGCTATACAAACCGTGCCTCGGTTACCTTCGACGACGATCACGGCATCGCTTTGCGCCGGGTTGCGCAATAACGCAGGGGAGGGTCTGACAAGCGCGGGATTGCGGCGCGAGAGCGTGTTGAACGGTGTCGAACCGCACCCGCGGCCCTACGTAAGCGTTAACGACGTTTCCAGTCTGATCATTTAACAATTGGATACATGACAGTCATGCAGAGCCCTTAACATGTCGGCTGTCGTGTATTCGTTCACTCAGATTCGCCACCGGGCTTACGCATGGTGCGAAGCCGGCCGGTCTGTTCCGTTTTCAAGGTAATCCAACATGCTAATCAATTGCGCCGCCTATCAGGACGGCCGGAAGCTGGCCGATATCGATATCGATAGCATCAGCGACTATGTGGCGCGGCCCGAGTGCTTCGTCTGGGTTGCGCTGAAAGACCCGGAGCCGGAAGAACTGGCTGTGATGCAGCACGAGTTCGGTCTGCACGAACTTGCGATCGAAGATGCGCAAAACGGCCATCAGCGTCCGAAAATCGAGGAGTACGGCGAGTCGCTATTCGCCGTCATACATACGGTGGAAATGGACGAAGCGGGTGAACTGCTGATCGGCGAGGTCGATGTATTCGTGGGACACAACTATGTGCTGTCGGTGCGCCGCGGTACGCGCACCGGGTTCCAGAATGTTCGCGCCCGTTGCGAGCGCGAGCCGGAATTGCTCAAGGAGGGCTCGGCATTCGTGCTGTATGCGCTAATGGACGACATTGTCGATCGTTATTTTCCGATCCTCGAGACGATGAACAACGAGATCGAAGCACTCGAGGACCGCATTTTCGAGCGCAACAATTCGGTGGCATCACGGGCAATCATTGAGGATCTGTATTCGCTGAAACGCCGGCTCGTGATCCTGCAGCATCACATCGCGCCGCTTCAGGAGGCGGTCGGCAAATTGACGGGCGGCCGGATTCCGAGCGTCTGCGGCGGCATGCAAGCCTATTTCCGTGACGTCTACGACCATCTCGATCGGATCGTCAGGATCATCGATGGCCGGCGCGAACTGGTTGTGACCGCGGTGCAGGTCAATCTGGGGATGATCTCGCTGGTCGAAAACGAGGTGACCAAGCGGCTCGGCTCGTTTGCCGCATTGTTCGCCGTGCCGACCATGATCGCCGGTATCTACGGGATGAACTTCGAGACCATCCCGGAGTTGCATTACAAGTTCGGCTATCCAATCTGTCTTGCCGTGATGGTGATCGTGGATCTGATCCTGTACTGGCGCTTTCGCAAGTCCGGCTGGCTCTGACGCGCCGCCAGCCCATCGCCCCGCGTGGTTTCCCGCTTGCACCGTGCGCAATAAAAGTCCAGCATAGGCGGCCCGCCGGCCGCTAAGCTTGCAGCTGGCGGTGAATCCGCCATGCACAGACTGAGCGAGGAACCGTTGCCAGAACACAGCCTGCCGGTGCGCCTGTTCGCCGCACCGCGCCGACGCCATCGAGCGCATCGCATCGACGCATTTTCTGCGAGCCGACGCACCGCAACACTGCGAATCGTTGACACTGCGGAAATGGCACGCTGAGAATAGGCCTCGCAAACGTTTGCGCACTACTAAAAATACGGCTCGCCGCGAGCCCAACAAACCCTGGAGATTGGCATGAGCCATCGCATTCGCCGCCGCATGCTGGCGGCCGCTGTTCTCGTCACCGCTACCGCCGCTTTTCCGTTTTCCTCTGCTTACGCGCAATCCACGCCCGCTCATAAGCCGAAGGTCGCGCTGGTGATGAAGTCGCTCGCCAACGAGTTCTTCCTGACCATGGAAACCGGCGCGAAGGACTATCAGAAACACAATGCCTCGCAGTTCGACCTGATCACCAACGGCATCAAGGACGAAACCGACACGGCGAACCAGATCCGCATCGTCGAACAGATGATCGTCTCGAAGGTCGATGCGATCGTGCTGGCACCGGCTGATTCGAAGGCGCTGGTGCCGGTCGTCAAGAAGGCCATCGACGCGGGCATCATCGTCGTGAATATCGACAACCGGCTCGACCCGGACGTGCTCAAGTCGAAAGACCTGAACGTGCCGTTCGTCGGTCCGGATAACCGCAAGGGCGCGCAGAAGGTCGGCGACTATCTGGCCAAAAAGCTGAAGGCGGGCGATGAGGTCGGCATTATCGAAGGCGTGTCGACCACCACCAACGCGCAGCAGCGCACCGCGGGCTTCAAGGACGCCATGCAGACCGCCGGTGCAAAGGTCGTGTCGGTGCAGTCGGGCGAATGGGAAATCGACAAGGGCAACGCGGTGGCGTCGGCCATGCTCAATGAGTATCCGAACCTGAAGGCGCTCCTCGCCGGCAACGACAACATGGCGATCGGCGCGGTCTCGGCCGTGCGCGCGGCCGGCAAGCAGGGCAAGGTGCTGGTGGTCGGCTACGACAACATCAACGCGATCAAGCCGATGCTCAAGGACGGTCGCGTGCTCGCCACCGCCGACCAGTACGCCGCCAAGCAGGCCGTGTTCGGTATCGACACCGCGCTGAAGGCGATCAGCGAGCACAAGAAGCAGTCGCAGCTGTCCGGCGTGGTGGAAACGCCGTGCGACCTCGTGACCAGGTAAGCGTCGGGCAGTAGGTGCCGAAATACGCACCGCAAGAAGCACCACAAGAAGCACCGCAACACGCCGAAGCACGCGGGTTCGCGCTTACGCCGCTGCATGCGGAATGCATGACAAAAGGCGCGCGAACCCGCGTCAATTCAATAAACGCTCAAGAAACCTCCTGCGCCGCCGTTAAATCCAGAGGTAAGCGACAAGTCTGCCGACACGTGGCTCGGCTTTTCGAATTACCTGGGGCCTCGCCGGTGAGCTACTGGCGATGATCGCGCTGTTCTCGCTGCTGGGTCGCCTTTCTGACGTGCGAGACGTTCAGCGCGATCACCAATCGGTGCGGCAAAGAACAAGTGTTCATGGGTGTGGTCTGTCTTCGAGGAAGACGTCCGGTGGGTCGCCAGATGGCGTGGCCGGCGGGAACAACAGGCAGGAGAGCAACAGGTTATGGCGACGATCAAGGATGTAGCGGCCGTGGCAGGCGTGTCGTTCACGACGGTATCGCACGTGGTGAACAACTCACGGCCGGTGTCGGCCGACGTGCGCGCGAAGGTCGAACACGCGATCCGTCAGCTTCACTATGTACCGTCGGCGGTGGCTCGCTCGCTCAAGGCGCGGGCGACGGCGACGATCGGTCTGGTGGTGCCGAACAGTACGAACCCGTATTTCGCGGAGATGGCGCGTGGTATCGAGGATGGTTGCTCGCGCAACGGTTACTGTCTGTTCTTCTGCAATTCCGACGACGATCCGGCCAAGCAGCGTAACTATCTGCGTGTTCTGCAGGAAAAGCGTATCGACGGACTGATCGTCGCCTCCGCGGGCGACGACGCGGTGCTGGCGCAGGCGCTTGCCGACGCCCGCGAGCCGCTGGTCGTCGTGGACCGCAATATCGAGGGCGTGAACGCGGATCTGGTGCAGATCGACCACGAGAAGGGCGGCTATCTTGCGACGCGTCATCTGCTCGAGCTGGGACACGTGCGGATCGGCTGCATCACCGGGCCTGTCAAGACGGCCGTGAGCGCCATGCGGGTACACGGTTTCATCCGCGCCATGACCGAACGCGGTATCGAGATTCCGGCCGGGGCCATTGTCGAAAGCGATTTTTCGGGAATGGGCGGTCATCGCGCGGCGGGACAACTGTTCGACACCGTGAAGCCGTCGGCGATTTTTGCCGGCAACGACATGATGGGCATCGGCGCGTTGCGCGCCGCGGCGGAGCGCAATATCAGCGTGCCGCGCGATTGCTCGATCATCGGATTCGACGATATCGAACTGGGACGATTCACCTATCCGGCGCTCTCGACAGTCGGGCAGTCAGTCCGCGCGCTCGGCGATATGGCCGCGCAGACGCTGATCGAACGCATTGCGGGTACCTCGTCGGGCAGTCCGCGAGCGCTGGGTCGCCGGCGTGTCGTGTCGCCGCGCCTGATCGTGCGCGAATCGACCGCAACATGGGCCGGCTTGGCGAGACGCGATATGGCGGCCTGATATCGCTTGTCGTGTTCCCGGGCGTGAGCCGGAAGGCTTCGCGGCCGGTCTTCCATGCGGCTTTTTGCGGGCTGCTGAATCGCGCGCGAGAGTTGAGCGCCGACCCGGACTTAAGCGCTTCCCACCCGTCTTCGAGCGCGCCATTGCGCGCCCAAGGTCCCGGATCGAAAGTCCCGCTTTAAACCCCGTCTGAATCCGTTTCGCCTATCCGCGTTCGGCGCTTTCGCGCCGCGTGAATGCAATTCCCCGAATGCCCAAAACGCCGTGCGAGCGCCGCACAGACACGGCCTGTCAGTGTTTTGTAATTTCTTCCAATTGTTTACAACGTCTTTCTTCATACCATATAAATCCTTCAAGTATGCCGATCAGGTGCCGTAAACAAAACTATTAGAGCGCCGCCTCAGATCAGCGCCATGTACGCAGAGCCACACGCTACCCCGCGCTGCGCACGCAGCCTCTTATTTGTTAAGTACAGGAACGAGCATGTTGAACAAAGGCATCACGATCAAGGCGCGGATTGGCCTCACGATGGCTTTCCTCGCCGCGCTGCTGGTCGCCATCGGCGTTTTCGGTTTGTTCGGCATGAGCCGTTCGAACGACGCTTACAAGGATACGTTCGCCAACGCAATGCCGAGCGCGGTCAATATCGGCAACGCCGAGTTGTTTGCCGCGCGCGAGCGGCTGGCGCTCGACCGGGCCGCGTTCATGATGGGCACGCCGGAGGTGGCCTCGACGATCGAACGTGCGCGTGCGATGCGCGCGGCGTCCGACATGTGGTGGAAAAAATATATGGACCTGCCGCGCGACACCGGTGAAGACCGTCTCGCGCAGGACGTGATCGCCAGGCGCGATGCACTGCATCAGCAATTGGAGTCGTTTGCGGCAATCATTACGGCGAACGACCAAGGCAAGGTTGTCGACGGCGCCAAGCGCCTGCAGGTGGCATACAACGACCTCTCCACGGCGGACGACGCGCTGCGCAAGTTCCAGTTCGAATCGGCCAAGCAAGGTTACGACTCCGCGCAAAGCAGTTTCGAAGTGTTCCGTATGGTGAGCGTTGGCGCACTGCTCGTCGGCGTGCTCGCCGCCGTGCTGTCCTACCTGACGCTCAGCCGCGCGATTGCCCGCCCGCTCGAGGCCGCCCTCGGTCATTTCGACGCGATCTCCGCCGGCGATCTGCGCCGCCCCGTCGTGGTCACCTCGCGCGACGAAATGGGGCAACTGCTGGAAGGTATCGCCAAGATGCAGCGCAGTCTCACCGAAACGGTGCGTACGGTGCGCAGCGGCAGTGAATCGATTGCGACGGCCACGCGCGAGATCGCGGCCGGCAATATCGACCTGTCCTCGCGAACGGAAGAGCAGGCGTCGGCGTTGCAGGAAACCGCGTCGAGCATGGAAGAGCTGACCGGCACGGTCAAGCAGAACGCCGACAACGCCCGCCAGGCGAGCTCGCTGGCGGCCAATGCGTCCGAGATTGCCAACAAGGGCAGCGCGGTGGTCGGCCAGGTGGTCGGCACGATGGGCGACATCAATCAGAGCTCGGCGAAGATTGCCGACATCATCTCGATCATCGAAGGGATTGCGTTCCAGACCAACATCCTGGCCCTGAATGCGGCCGTGGAAGCGGCGCGGGCCGGCGAAGAAGGGCGCGGGTTCGCGGTGGTGGCAGGCGAAGTGCGCAGCCTCGCGCAGCGCTCGTCGGCGGCGGCCAAGGAAATCAAGGAACTGATCGACACCTCGGTGGAGCGCGTGCAGTCCGGCTCGGCGCTGGTCGACGAAGCCGGCCGCACCATGACCGAGATCATCGGTGCGGTGCAGCGCGTGACCGACATCATGGGCGAGATCGCGGCGGCCTCGGAAGAGCAAAGCAGCGGCATCGACCAGGTCGCGCGCGCGGTCACGCAGATGGACGAGGTGACGCAGCAGAACGCCGCGCTGGTCGAAGAAGCCGCTGCGGCAGCGTCTTCGCTCGAAGATCAGGCCGGCAAACTGCGTTCGGCGGTCGCGGTGTTCCAACTCGAAGAAAGCGGTTTCAAGGCGCCGGTGAGCGCGGCGCCGAAGCGCGCGGCCGCGCCGGTTCGCCCGGCGGTGGCACGTAAAGCGCCACATGCGGTGTCACATGCGGTGTCACACGCCGTGTCACATTCCGCTTCACAAGCCACCCCGGCAGCGAGGACGTCTGCTGCGCCCGCAGCGACACAGGCACCGGCTGCCGCCGCGCCGACGAAGGCACCCGCACGGGCAGTGGCGAGCGCCGGAAGCGATCAGGATTGGGAAACTTTCTGATCGTTGCAACATTCGTTCCCGATGATGCATCAGACGGAACGGCGCTTGTGCGGATCGGCCGCATGACGATAAAGACCGCGATTGCGCATGCAACCGCGGTCTTTTTTCATGGTCTGCGCACTAAGTAACGTTCACATGCGTTGTCGACACCCTGGCAAGCGTCATGATCCGGTACATTGACGGGCGCGACTACCGCTTGTATCGGCAAATCGCCGCCAAAGGCAGTCAACGCGCGGACCGTGAGCCCGCTTTTCCCAACTGCTGCAACTCAGCGCGGCAACCCAACGCTCAACGCGCCAGCCATAAAGGACCGACATGACGCAATACGACCTCGCGCACCGCCTCGTCGAAGCCCGCCGGCAGCATCGCCCGATCGATGCGCCCCCACTCGACAGCCTGCCGCCTGACGCAGCAACCGCGTACGCGATCCAGCAGGCCGTGATCGTGGGCCTCGGCGACTCGACCGGTGCGTGGAAGATCGGCGCCAGAGCGCCGGGCGGGGCCGCCGCGGGCGCGCCGATTCCGGCTTCGCTGGTGCTGCCGTCGCCCGCGCGGGTGGCCCATACCGGCTTTTTCCGGGTGTTGGTGGAGCTGGAGGTCGCCTTCCGTTTCGCCGAGGCGATCGAACCGCGCGGCCGGGCTTATGCGCGCGATGAGGTGCTGTCGAAGGTCGGCGTGGTGCTGCCGACCATCGAGATCGTCGATAGCCGCTTTGCCGAGTGGCCCAATGTCGCGCCGCTCGCACAACTGGCCGACGCACAGAACAACGGCGCCTTGATCACCGGTCGTCCGGTTGCCTATGCGGGTCTTGCGCGCAGCTTCGATTTCGTATCGCCGGAGCTCGAGCTGAGTTTCGACGGCAACTCGCTGGTGCCCGAAGCCACGGGTAATCCGGCCGGCGATCCGCGTGAACTGCTGGTGTGGTTCGTCAACCATTGCGCCGCCATGGGCATCACCATCGAGCCGGAATGGACGATCACCACCGGTTCGTACGTCGGTGCGCACAATGTGGACAAGGCGGGCATCGTGCGCGGCCACATCGACGGCCTTGGGGAAGTGGAGATTGAACTGACCTGAGCGAGTCATCGCGTACTTGTAACGGCGCGCGTGTGAGGGGCCGCTTGTAACCGCTGATTACGAAGCATCACGCAAACGGCTGCCCGCGGGCGGCCGTTTTACATTTGCCGGCGCATCTGCACTGCACGCTTAGCCGTATACACCTATGAAGTGGCCCGATGCGCTGCCGTGATCCAGTTATACACGCGGCTAACCATGTCGCCGACGCGGTTAATACGCGAGGCAGGCATGGGCAGCAAGCAGCGGCAACACACCGCACTTCATGCGAAATAGTGCGGAACAATACAGCCGTCGCGTTGACGAACCGCTTGACGCTGCGTCGGTGAAGCGCGTCGCAGGTGATCACGGCGAACGAACATGTAACACTGCGCATGTCGCTGTAGACCAAACAGCGAAGCCGCGCGTTGATGAAAAAAGGTCCCGGGCACAGAAAACGCATGACGTCCGTGCTCGATGCACGAAAGTGTGCGCATGCAGACAGGCTGTCCGGTAGAGCAGTGGGATCGTTCGATGAACGAGACGATTCGTGTAACGGAGCATGGCGAACCGTGCTGGTCAGTGCTGGTCAGTATGGCGAGCAGAGGGCGCAGGAGCGGCAGTAACATGAGCCGGCAATCGCTGCACATTCGCTGTGATGTGAGCGGAAGATTGTAGGTGAGCGAATCTGTGTTTCCAAGTGAGGAATGTTGGGAGGCGGGTACGGCGCGATTTTCGCAACGTAGTTCGTGAAAAAAAATTTAAAAGGGTTTAGGATGAATTCGAGCGATGTCGTTTCCGAATAGCGCGCCGCGCACGACATCGGTCTAGACTTCGGCGAGGAGGTAGCATGGATATCTACAGCAGTTTCGCGACCCGCTTCGAGAAAACGCGAGAAGATGAACTCTCGCTCGAGGAGTATCTCGCGCTCTGCAAAGACAATCCCGCCGCGTACGCTACGGCTGGCGAACGCATGTTGACGGCAATCGGTGAACCAGAACAGATCGACACTCGCAACGATCCGCGCATGTCGCGTATCTTCGCGAACAAGGTCATCAAGGTATACCCCGCATTCCGTGAGTTCTACGGAATGGAAGAGGTGATCGAGCAGGTGGTCGCCTACTTCCGGCACTCGGCCCAGGGGCTCGAAGAAAAGAAACAGATTCTGTATCTGTTGGGACCGGTCGGCGGCGGTAAATCGTCGATCGCGGAACGTCTGAAGCAACTCATGGAACGCGTGCCGTTCTACTCGATCAAGGGCTCGCCCGTGAACGAGTCGCCTCTCGGTCTGTTCGATTACGACGAGGACGGTCCGATCCTCGAAGAGCAATACGGTATTCCACGCCGCTACCTGAAAAACATTCTGAGCCCGTGGGCGGTGAAACGCCTGCACGAATACAACGGCGACATCCGCAAATTCCGCGTGGTGCGACGCTACCCATCGATCCTTCGTCAGATCGGTATCGCCAAGACGGAGCCTGGTGACGAAAACAATCAGGATATTTCGTCGCTGGTCGGCAAGGTCGATATCCGCAAACTCGAACAGTACGCGCAGGACGATGCGGACGCATATAGCTACTCTGGTGGCCTGTGCCTTGCGAACCAGGGCTTGCTCGAGTTCGTCGAAATGTTCAAGGCGCCGATCAAGGTCTTGCACCCGCTGCTTACCGCGACTCAGGAAGGCAACTTCAAGGGCACGGAAGGCTTCGGTGCAATCCCGTTCGATGGCGTGATCCTCGCCCACTCGAACGAGTCGGAATGGAAGGCGTTCCGCAATAACCGCAACAACGAAGCACTGCTCGACCGGATCTTCGTCGTGAAGGTGCCGTACTGCTTGCGCTATGGCGAAGAGGTCAAGATCTACGAGAAGCTGCTGCGCAATTCGTCGCTGGCCAGTGCGATATGCGCGCCAGGTACGTTGAAGATGATGGCGCAGATGTCGGTGCTCACGCGCTTGCAGGAGCCGGAAAATTCCAGCCTGTTCTCGAAGATGCAGGTGTACGACGGCGAGAATCTCAAGGACACCGATCCGAAGGCGAAGTCGTATCAGGAGTACCGCGATTTCGCGGGCGTGGATGAAGGGATGACCGGTGTGTCGACGCGCTTCGCGTTCAAGATCCTGTCACGCGTATTCAACTTCGATTCGACGGAAGTCGCGGCGAACCCGGTGCATCTGATGTACGTGCTCGAACAGCAGATCGAGCGCGAGCAGTTCCCACCGGAAACCGAGCAGAAGTATCTGTCGTTCATCAAGGACGTGCTGGCGTCGCGCTATGCCGAGTTTATCGGTAAGGAGATTCAGACCGCGTATCTGGAGTCGTATTCCGAGTATGGTCAGAATATTTTCGATCGCTACGTGACGTATGCGGACTTCTGGATTCAGGATCAGGAGTTCCGCGACCACGACACCGGCGAGAGTTTCGACCGCGCGGCGCTGAACGCCGAACTGGAGAAGATCGAGAAACCTGCGGGCATCAGCAACCCGAAGGACTTCCGCAACGAGATCGTGAACTTCGTGCTGCGTGCGCGGGCAGCGAACGCGGGGAAGAATCCCGCGTGGATCAGCTACGAGAAGCTGCGCGTCGTGATCGAAAAGAAGATGTTCTCGAACACGGAAGAGCTGTTGCCGGTGATCTCGTTCAACGCCAAGGGTTCGGCGGAAGAGCAGCGCAAGCACGAAGACTTCGTCAACCGCATGGTGACGAAGGGCTATACGCCGAAGCAGGTGCGCTTGCTGTGTGATTGGTATCTGCGCGTGCGCAAGTCGTCATGATACGCACTGCGTGCCGCCCGCGCGGTCTGACCGCGCGGGCACCTTGCGAGCCGCAAGTTGCATGGACATAGCGTTGCGTTTGCCGACATGCCTATTGCAACGTACGTCTCGCGCAGCGGAAATTGCGACTGCATAGGACCGGAGTAAGCGCTAAAGCGCCAACTCCGGTCGATACTGGAGACCGGGCGTGCTTCATCAAATCATCGACCGCAGGTTAGCTGGTAAGAACAAGAGCATTGCAAACCGCGAGCGTTTTTTGCGCCGCGTTAAAAACTACATTCGTCGCGCTGTCTCGGAAGCGGTTCGCGATCGCAGCATCAAGGATATTCAGAACACCCAGAGCATCACCATCCCACGCAAGGACATTGCGGAACCGTCGTTCCGGCATGGCCCCGGCGGCAAGCGGGAAATGGTGCATCCGGGCAATTCCGACTACATCCGCGGCGACAAGATCCAGCGCCCGCAAGGGGGCGGCGGCGGAGGCGGGGGCAACCAGGCGAGCAACGAGGGCGAGGGTCAGGACGACTTCGTGTTCGAGTTGAGCCGCGAAGAATTCATGCAGTATTTCTTCGACGACCTTGAACTGCCGCGTCTCGTCAAAACCCATCTGATGGCCGTGCCCACGTGGAAAAGCATCCGCGCCGGCTGGGCGGCCGAAGGCACGCCAAACAATATCGACGTGGTCCGTTCGCTGCGCAGCGCGCTCGGCCGCCGGATTGCGCTTGGTGCGCCGCTCGTCAATCAGTTGCACGAGATGGAACGGCAACTCGAAGTGATGAAGGCCGATCCGGACGACCGTCGCGACGAGATCAAACTGCTCGAAGAGGAAATCCACCATTTGCGCGGGCGCATCTGGCGCATTCCGTTTATCGATCCGTTCGATCTGCGCTACGTGAACCGGGTGAAGCAGCCTACGCCGTCCAGCCAGGCGGTAATGTTCTGTCTGATGGATGTGTCCGGTTCCATGGACGAGCAGCGCAAGGATCTCGCCAAGCGCTTTTTCATCCTGCTGTATCTGTTCCTCAAGCGTAACTACGAAAAGATCGAGGTGGTGTTCATTCGCCACCACACCCGCGCTGAAGAGGTCGATGAAGACACGTTCTTTCATTCGACGGAAAGCGGCGGCACGGTGGTGTCGAGCGCGCTGGAGCTGATGCAGAAGGTGATGGACGAGCGCTATTCGCCGACTGAATGGAATATTTACGGCGCTCAGGCGTCTGACGGCGACAATTGGACCGACGATTCGCCCAAGTGCCGCAAGATACTTTCGGATGACATCCTGGAGAAGGTGCGCTATTTTGCGTATATCCAGGTGACGCCGGAAGAGCAGAACCTGTGGCTCGAATATGCACAGTTGGCGCTGAGCCAGCCGCACATGGCGATGAAGAAGGTCGAGACCGCGGCTGACATTTATCCGGTGTTTCGGGAGTTGTTTGAAAAGCAGGTGGCGTCTTCATGACGGCAAAGCACCTGCCCAACGAAGCGCGCGGCGATCAGCCGGCGCGCGGAAAAGGCGTGCCGCAGCAGCAAAAGTCGGGGCATGCCGAGGCGAAGGCGGACGATACGGGAGCCGCCGCAGCCGGAGCAGTCGACGCCGCTGCAGCACGGGGACACACCGGAACGCCCACTGAGGGGCAAAGGGAAGTCCGTATGAACGTAGCCGATAGACGGCCTCTGCCGTGCCCGTCCGACTGGACCTTCGAATTGATCGAAGAGTACGACTCGCATATTGCCCGTGTTGCAGAGCAATATGAACTCGACGTGTATCCGATCCAGCTCGAACTCATCAGCGCCGAACAGATGATGGACGCTTACGCGTCCGTCGGCATGCCGGTGAACTACCGTCACTGGTCGTTCGGCAAACACTTTCTCTCTACCGAAAAAAGCTACCGTCGCGGGCAGATGGGGCTCGCGTACGAGATCGTCATCAATTCGAACCCTTGTATCGCGTATCTGATGGAAGAGAACACGATGACGATGCAGGCGCTCGTCATCGCGCACGCGGCCTATGGCCACAATTCTTTCTTCAAGGGCAACTATCTGTTCAGGCTGTGGACAGATGCACACGCGATCATCGATTACCTCGTCTACGCGAAGAATTACATCGCGGAGTGCGAAGAGCGCTTCGGGCTCGACCGGGTGGAGGAGCTGCTCGACTCGTGCCATGCGTTGATGAATTACGGCGTGGACCGTTACAAACGTCCGCAGAAACTGTCGCTGGAAAAGGAGTTTGCGGCGCGTCGCGAACGTGAGGCTTATCTGCAATCGCAGGTCAACGAACTGTGGCGCACCTTGCCGACCCGGCATACGCCGTTGCCGGAGGAAATCGAGGAGCGTTATCCGCCCGAGCCGCAGGAAAACCTGCTGTATTTCGCGGAGAAGAACGCACCGCTGCTCGAGCCGTGGGAGCGGGAAGTGATCCGCATCGTGCGCAAGGTCGGCCAGTATTTCTATCCGCAGCGGCAAACCCAGGTCATGAACGAAGGCTGGGCGACGTTCTGGCACTACACCTTGCTCAATACGATGTATGCCCAGGGCAAGCTGGAAGACGGTTTCATGATGGAGTTTCTCCATTCGCACAGCAATGTGGTCTACCAGCCGCCGGTCACGAAACCGTACTACAGCGGCATCAACCCGTATGCGCTCGGCTTTTCGATGATGAGCGACATCCGCCGGATCTGCGAATCGCCAACGGAGGAGGACCGCAAATGGTTCCCCGAGCTGGCCGGCAGTCCGTGGCTGCAGGCGATGCACTACGCGATGCGCAACTTCAAGGACGAGAGTTTCGTCGCGCAGTATCTGTCTCCGCATCTGATCCGCGAGATGCGTCTGTTCTCGGTGCTCGACGACGACATGCGTGATGCGCTCGAAGTGTCCGCGATTCACGACGACAGCGGCTATCAGTACGTGCGTCAGGCGTTGTCGCGGCAGTACGACATGCACCATCGGGAGCCGAATATTCAGGTTTGGGCGGTGAATACGCGTGGTGACCGGAGCCTGACGCTGCGGCATTTCATGAGCGACAACCGGCATCTGTCCGGCGATAGCGATGAAGTGCTCAAGCACATGGCGCGCTTGTGGCAGTTCGACGTCTACCTGGAAAGCGTCGATGAGAACGGCACGGTGAGGAAGCGGTATGAGTGCAAGTATGTGCCGCCGGCGATAAGGGTTTGAGTTCGCTCGGCCTTATTGCGTAGAGGCTGTTTTCTGATCTGTCCGAAGCCCCTGTTTGTCTATGACGAACAGGGGCTTTTGTCATTTGGAGTCTGGCGGGTCGCGTCGCCTCCTTTTTTCAGTAATTTTTGAAAAAGTACTGAAAAACCCACAATCCGTTCCGGAAGGCAGAATTCTCGTGATGCCCAAGGAGACCGATATCAACCTCGTATCGGTCTCCTCCCTGAGGCGCTCACTAAGCAGCACTCGGAGACCTGGCAACGAGCCTCTCGGGATAGTCCCTAACAAACCCCCATCTCTCCCTTGCAATTCTGTAAAATTCGCGCACGCGCGCTATAGGTGCCAGCGCGGCACCTCGATGCGCGTGTTGTGAAAGCGGCGCCACGACCGCTACCTCCGTTTAAAGACAAGGAAAGACAACAGCATGACCGACCTGACCGACCAAACCGTGGCCACCACTTACGACGCACACGACACCCGGCGCCGCATCTTCGCGATCGTTGGCGCTTCATCGGGCAATCTAGTCGAGTGGTTCGATTTCTACGTGTACTCGTTCTGCGCGCTGTATTTCGCGCCGGCCTTCTTCCCGAGCGGCAACACCACCACGCAGTTGCTCAACACCGCCGGCGTCTTCGCAGCGGGCTTCCTGATGCGCCCGATCGGCGGCTGGTTCTTCGGCCGGCTTGCGGACAAGCACGGCCGCAAGACCGCGATGATGGTGTCGGTGTTCATGATGTGCGGCGGCTCGCTCGTCATCGCCGTGCTGCCCACGTATGCGCAGATCGGCGCCTTGGCGCCGGCGCTGCTGCTGGTCGCGCGGCTGTTCCAGGGCCTGTCGGTGGGCGGTGAGTACGGCACCAGCGCCACCTATATGAGTGAAGTCGCGCTCAAGGGCCGTCGCGGGTTCTTCGCGTCGTTCCAGTACGTCACGCTGATCGGCGGCCAGTTGTGCGCGCTGCTGGTGCTGGTGATCCTGCAACAAACCCTCTCCACCGAAGAACTGAAAGCGTGGGGCTGGCGTGTGCCGTTCGTGATCGGTGCGTTAGCGGCGTTGGTCGCGCTGTATCTGCGTAAATCGCTCGAAGAAACGACCACGGCCGAAACGCGTCAACGCAAGGAAGCCGGCACGCTGCGTGGCTTGTGGCAGCACAAGGGTGCATTCGCGACGGTGCTCGGCTTCACGGCTGGCGGTTCGCTGATTTTTTACACGTTCACGACTTACATGCAGAAGTACCTGGTCAACACGGCCGGTATGCACGCCAAGACGGCCAGCAACGTGATGACCGCGGCGCTGTTCGTCTACATGATCATGCAGCCGGCGTTCGGCGCGTTGTCGGATCGCATCGGCCGCCGTCGTTCGATGCTGTTCTTCGGCTTCTTCGCGACTATTGGCACGGTGCCGCTGCTGCATGCGTTGAAAGACGTGACGAGCCCGTATGTGGCCTTCGCCCTTGTTGTCGTGGCGCTGGCGATCGTCAGCTTCTATACGTCGATCAGCGGCCTGATCAAGGCTGAAATGTTCCCGCCGGAAGTGCGCGCGCTGGGCGTAGGGTTGTCGTATGCCGTGGCCAATGCGATCTTCGGCGGCTCGGCGGAATACGTCGCGCTGTGGCTGAAATCGGTGGGCAGCGAGACGACGTTCTACTGGTATGTGACCGCGCTGTGCGCGATTGCGGGTCTCGTGTCGCTGCGCATGCGCGATCCTTCGAAAGAAGGCTATCTGCGCAACGAGCCTTGAGCTTGAGTTCAGGCGATAAGCTCGAACAGCGCGCATGAGCGCTCTTTGAAAACGGCGGCCTGGGGCAACCCGGCCGCCGTTTTTTTATCCCGCCGGCAAGCACGGCAAGCACAGCGCGAGTTCACGCTCACGCCACCACGATCTCCGTTCCCAGCGCATGAAGCAGGTCGCGTAGCGACTCGGCTTGCGCCATCTTCGCATCGCTGCGCAGATGAATCTGCACGGCGCGCCCCGCAATCCCATCGACGGGATGCGCAAGCCACAATTCCACGGCAAGCCCCAATCCTTCCGGCTGATTGACGACGACCGGCTCGATCACACGTGGCTTGAAACAGGCACTGTCGGACATGGTGGATAACCTCCGGGCTGATGACGGTTCGAGGCCCATCCTAATCAGCCGCGCGTGCAAGCCCAAGCGACAAATACGCGTTTGCTAATGAGTGGATGCTTAGCAGAAAACGCGCTTATTACAGGAGCATTTCTTGGTTCGGAGCGCGCGGCGTCGCTGCTAATGTGACGCCCATGCGTGGCCATCGGTTGCACCTCGCGGTTGCGACGGATTGACGAAGGATATCGCCGACACGCATCCGTTTTTAGAAACATCGCACGCATATTGAACAAGCATCACGCACAAACCAAGAGATCCATAAAAATGAAATCGAAAATACTCGCTGCCTGGTTAATGACACTGGCGGGACTCTCGCTGACGGCGCCGGGGCTCGCCTATGCCGACCGTCTCGACGACATCAGGAAGGCCGGCGTACTGCGCGTCGCGACCTTCGACAGCAATCCGCCGTTCGGTTACGTCGACGCAACCAGCAACCAGATTGTCGGTCTCGACGTCGACTACGCGAAGGCGCTCGCCGACAAGCTCGGCGTGAAACTCGAACTGCAACCCACCAATCCGGCCAACCGCATTCCGTTCCTGACGTCGAAAAAAGTGGACTTGGTGCTCGCCAACTTCACGATCACCGACGAGCGCGCCAAACAGGTCGATTTCAGCATTCCGTATTTCTCGTCGGGCCAGCAGTTCCTGGCGAAGAAGGGCGTGCTGAAGTCGACGGATCAGATCAACAGCCTGCGGGTGGGCGCGGACAAGGGCACCACCAACGAGATCACGCTCCGCGAGAAATTCCCGCAAGCCACGATTGTCGCGTACGACGACACGCCGTTCGCGTTCGCGGCTTTGCGTGCGGGCAACGTGCAGGCGATCACGCAGGATGGTCCGAAGCTGGTCGGCCTGCTCGCGAACGTGCCGGACAAGCAGAACTACGAGATTCCGGCGTTCACGATTTCGAACGACTACATGGGTGTCGGCATCCCGAAGGGCGAGACGCGTCTGGTCGGCTTCGTGAACGACACGCTGAAGGGGCTGGAAGCCGACGGCTCGGCCGCGAAGATCTACAACCGCTGGTTCGGTCCGCAAACGAAGACCCCGCTCGCACGCATCTTCAAGATCGGCGACAAGACCTGATCGTCGTGTCGCTGTAGCACCCAGGCACCCGGCAATGAACGGGCACGTTGGCAACGTGCCCGTCGGCATTTTCGAAAGAAGCAGGTTTCAGGAAGCAGGTTCAAAGATGCAAGCGTGGCTCGCTCCGAAGTATCTGATGTGGCTGTGGCAAGGCTTTGGTGTCACCGTCGGTCTCGCGTTGACGGTGGCGCTCGCGGCCACGGTGTCCGGCTTCGTGCTGGCGATCGCGCGTCATGCGCGGTATGGCTGGCTGCGTCGCGCAACGGCCACGTATGTGCTGGTGTTTCGCAACACGCCGTTGCTGGTGCAACTGTTCTTCTGGTACTTCGGCGCGGCCACGCTGATGCCTGACGCGTTGATGCAATGGTTGAATACGCCGCATGGCGTGCACCTCGGCGTGTACGCGTTGCGCTGGCCATCGTTCGAGTTTGTCGCCGGATGGCTCGGGCTCACGTGCTATACCGCGGCTTTCATCGCCGAAGAGTTCCAGGCGGGTTTGCGCGGCGTGCCGGATGGTCAGCATGCCGCGGCCGCGGCGCTTGGTCTCACGCCATTGCAGGCGTTCCGCTACGTCGTTTTGCCGCAAGCGGTGCGCATTTCGCTGCCGCCGCTCTTCGGCCAATACATGAACCTCGTGAAAAATTCATCGCTGACCATGGCGATCGGTCTGGCCGAACTATCGTACGCGTCGCGTCAAGTCGAGACAGAGAGTTTCAAGACTTTCGAGGCGTTCGGTGTGGCCACCGTGTTGTATATCGCCGCCATCGCGTTGATCGAAGCTGTCTCGCATACGGTGGCGCATGCGCGTGAGCGTTCATTCGCGAGGCACTGAACATGACGTGGACACTGTTCGCCCATAACCTGCCGTATCTGCTGGTCGGCGCATTTCCGCAGGGACCGCTGGGCGGCGCGGCGCTCACGCTGGTGCTCGCATTATGTTCCGCGCTTGCATCGGCCGTGCTCGGCGTCGCAGGTGGGATTGCGCTGGCGTTGACGGGGCGCATCGCCCGTGTGCCGTTGCTGCTAGTGATCGGTTTCTTCCGCGCGATTCCGGTGCTGATGCTGATTTTCTGGACGTACTTCCTGTTGCCGATGGTCTTCCATGTCGATGTACCCGGACTCGCGACGGTCGTCTGCGCGCTCTCGCTGATCGGCGGTGCGTACCTCGCGCACTCGGTGCACGCAGGCATTCGCGCGGTCGGCGAAGGTCAGTGGCAAGCTGGGCTCTCGCTCGGTCTCACGCGGATGCAAACACTGCGCTATGTGTCGCTGCCGCAGGCGATGCGCATCATGGCGCCGTCGTTCGTGAATCAATGGGTGTCGCTGGTGAAGGACACCTCGCTCGCGTATATCGTCGGCGTCGGCGAGTTGTCGTTCGTCGCGACGCAGGTCAGCAACCGGCTGATGGTGTATCCCGCGCAGATCTTTTTGTTCGTCGGCTTTATCTATCTGGTGTTGTGCACGGCGCTTGACCGCATCGCCACTTATGCGTTGACACGGCGCAAGCGCATCGTGCGACCACGCGTACCGGCCGCTACCCAGGCATTGACTGGCGACTGACCGGACAGCCGCTTCCAACTGCGGCTGCGTCAGATCATTTCGGATCGATCCGTCACGAGATCCGTGACGAGCTCTGTCACCGCGGCGGCCGGCTCGGCAATGACAGCCGGCGCTGCCGCGACCACTGCTGCCACCGCAGCGCGCTGTCGCAAGCTTACGGCTGCGCGTGAGAGGATGAGCAGGTGGTAATAGAGCCGCGTGCTGAAACCATAGTTGTAGGCGAAGAGATGCGTGAACGCGATCTTCAATCCCGGCATTGCCTGGCGATTCTTCGCATGAACCGAGACGACGATCGGCGCGAGACGGCGCAACGCCAGCTTGCGTGACGGCTCCAGTTGCGCAGGCAGTTTCAGCGCCTTGACGAACGCATACGCACTCACGGTCGCGGCAACCGTCGTGCCGCGCGTGCTGTGCGAGATCGAGGTCGCGGTCTTCCGATACACCGACACGTATTCGTGCAGATAGAACACCTCGCGCGCGGCGAGACAGAGCTCGGTGCCGAACACGAAATCGCAGCACATGCCGTACTGGTCGCTATAGCCGATCCGTTTGACGAGATCCGCGTTCGCCATCCAGCCGTTGTTCGGGAACATCTGGATCAGCCCGGTTCTGCCCGGCAAAGTCTGCAAGCCTTCAGCTTCCCGAGTGCGTCGAAATGCGGTATTCAGGCGTGCACTGCCTTCAAAGTCGATGGCGCCGGTGTGGTCGGCCTCATACTGATCGGCAAAGGCCACTTCGAGCTGTGGATGAAGCTTCCATAGTGACACCAG
Organism: Paraburkholderia sp. SECH2; assembly: GCF_030464795.1. NCBI lineage: Bacteria > Pseudomonadati > Pseudomonadota > Betaproteobacteria > Burkholderiales > Burkholderiaceae > Paraburkholderia > Paraburkholderia sp. SECH2. The sequence goes on along the minus strand of NZ_JALPRH010000026.1, from coordinate 59,561 downwards.
CTTTTCGACGCCGTCGGTGGTGAGCAGGTCGTCGTCGTGAATCAGCAGGATCTTGTCGCCGCGTGCGCGCGCGAACAGGCTCGCGACGTTGCGCGCCTGGCCGAGTGCCGGCTGGTTCTTCACATAGCGGATGCGCGCCTCATTTGCGTAGCGCTGCGCGATCAACTGCCGGGTGCGTTCGTCCTTTGAATCGTCGCCGATCACAATCTCCAGATTGCCATACGTCTGCGCGAGGCACGAATCGATGCACTCGACGATCAACTCAGGCCGATTGCAGGTGGGCAGGCAAATGGAAACCTTGGGAGAGGAGCGGGAAGGGCGGGACGTAGGAGTGGAGAAGGTGAACACGGGCGTCTCCGTTCTTATCTGTTAAGGGGCGGCAGCCGGTTCGCTTTGCGCACACATTGCTGCATGCAGCAAAATAGTCCATTGCAGGGAAAAAATAATCCGTAATAAATCGGAAGAAATGTCCGCGCTGTGAAAGCGGTTCGAAGGGGAGAATTTATGCGGCTTTGATGCAAAAAACGCAGCAAAGCCGCTTGGGCTAGGCGTTGGGCTAGCGGTTAATAATTTAGCTTACTGACGGTTCGCCTTCGCCGGGTTTTTTTCCTGGGCGGTCCGCCGGCGACTGATCGCGCCCTTCGTCGTGGCGTTCGGGCAGCTTGCTCTTTTCGTTGTCGCTATGGGTGGCGGGCTGCGGATGTTCGATGTCGGCAGGTTTGGCGCCTTTGTGTTCTTTGGTTTCGCTCATTGCATGCTCCTGGTGTGAGAACACCTACAGAACAGCAAGGCATGGACCCGATAAACATTCACACTTACAAACAACACCTTGACCGCGCCCCATATTCAGCGCACCGTGAAGAAGGAAAACACCACGGGAGCGTGAAATGTCCCTCAACTTCCCGAACCCAAGCCGCAGCTATGACGCCTTCCGTCATTGTGTCAATTTCTGGGGCTATGACAATGCGCGCGAAATCGCCTTCACTGTCAATAATTCGGTCATTTCGAATCTGAGCCCGAGCGCAGGCTCCGACGAGCCGGCAGTATTGGCAGCCTTCGACCGTCATCGCGAGCAAATTCTCACGCTTGCTCGCGGTCTGTATGTCGGCGGTCCGCAAAACCGCTACACGATTTCTTGATACAGCGAGCGCGGCGCGGTAGGTCCAACCGGACCTGCCGTGCGCCGCCTTGTTCCACAGCCGAAGCAATGTGGCGCCCACCGGCGCCTCGTCGTGCTTTGTCGCGGGAGTTACAGCATGGATGATGACCAGGTCAATCTAGAAGAAATTGCCGACAGCAAACGCCGGCGCGAAGCAGAGCGCCTTGCCGAAAGCGAAAAAACGGCCGCACCCACGGCAAACGAGCCTCAGCAGGCGCAGGGAATTGAAACCGCGCCGAAGCAATGGGTCAAGCACGTGACGAAGTGGCTCGGTGCGAAACGCACGCTGATGGAAACGCGCCGACCCTTGATGCTCAAAAAGAAACCCATCGCTCTGTAGGCATTCGGAACGAAAATAACCGGCGTCGAGCCGGTTTTTCTATTTGTGCCGTGTGCGTTGAAGCCGTTGACGCTCACGGCCGCAGCGAAGCGGGCGCTTTACCCGATTCCGCGCGTACTGAGCGCAGTTCATAATCGCCGTTGCAGCGGAACGCGTGCTTGCGCCGTTTCCGCAGATCAATGCGTAGCCGCGCCGCTGGCGCGTCCGGAACCCAGCAAGGAGCCACCGATGCTTAAGGGTGACCCAAAAGCGAATCAACTGTTAGCGGTGTTGCCCGAATTGGAGTGGGCGCGCATCGAGCCGCATCTGGTCGAAGTCGATTTGCCCTTAGGTGAGGTGATCTACGAATCCGGCGGTCAGCTCGAACACGTCTTTTTCCCCACTACGTCGATTATTTCGTTGCTCTATGTGATGGAAGACGGCGCCTCGGCGGAAATCGCCATCGTGGGACATGAAGGCATTGTCGGCGTGTCGCTGTTCATGGGCGGCGAGACCACGCCGAGCCGCGCGATCGTGCAAAGCGCGGGCCGCGCCTGGCGCTTGAATGCGCGCATGCTGAAAGACGAATTCAATCGCGGCGGCCCCATGCAGCGCCTTCTATTGCGCTATACGCAGGCGCTCATTACCCAGATGGCGCAGACCGCGGTATGCAACCGCCATCATTCGATCGATCAACAATTGTGCCGCTGGCTGCTGCTTAGCATCGACCGCTTGCCGTCGAACGAATTACGTATGACTCAGGAGCTCATTGCCAATATGCTCGGCGTGCGTCGCTCGGGTGTTACCGCGGCGGCGCTGAAACTGCAGAACGCCGGCTTGATCCGCTATAGCCACGGCCATATCACCGTGCTGGACCGGCCCGGTCTGGAAGTCCACGTGTGTGAATGCTACGCGGTGGTCAAGCGCGAATTCGACCGGCTGTTGCCGGCATTGCAGGCGATCTAGCGAACGCTCTCTGGCGAAGCGAGGGCGAGCACGGCTGGCTGATCCGGTTCGCCGTCCAGCGCGCTAGCGTGCCGTTGTCCTTGCTGCAGACGCTGCGTCCGGTGATGCCTTGCGCTCGATCTCTTCGAATACGTCCATTAACCTGCCGATACGTTGGGCACTGCCAGCCGGCAGACGTCCTTCAGGCGGAGACAAGGCGAGAATCCGGCGTCGCCAGTAGGGCAGGCCCAAGGGCGGAGCAGTCATGAGAAAGGGAATAATCTGTTCGAGATGGGCGAGCTCGCTCTCAAATGGGTAGTTCGACATAGTTTTTCCGTACGGGCAGTGAGTGCCTTCACATAGCCTGCGCGCATCGTGAGATTGTGTCTGCACGCTACCGTACAAGATGCGAAGTCGCGCTTTCCACGCCGATATACTCCACGCCGATAAACGCACGGATGCCGCTCGATGGCTGGCGGCGAGACGTCACGCTCGCCAGGCCGTCACTCAAGCGGCCGTTTCGCGTGTCGGGCCGCCAGTCAGCGAAACGATGAAGTCGAAGAATGCCCGCACCTTGGCCGGCGGATGATGACGCGAAGGATAGAGCGCATATAGCGGATAAACCTCGTCGCTCCAGTCGGGAAACAGTTCGACCAGTTTGCCGTTGGCGAACAATGACTCGGCGCCGAACGCGAGAATCTGCGCGACGCCCTGGCCGGCAGCGCATACGCTATGCAAGGTGCCGACGTCGTTCACGGTCAGGCGGCCTTGCGGCGTAATCGTCGTCTTCTTGCGTCCGCGATGAAACTCCCAACTGAACGGGTAACCCGTTAGCGGATCACGAAACTTGATGCATGCGTGCTTGCCGCTTTCGAGTTCGGCCGGGCTTGCCGGATGACCGTGTTTCTTCAGATACGAGGGCGCGGCGACGGTCAGAACCCGTGTGTCGAGCAGCTTGCGCGCAATGAGCGACGAAACCGGCGGGTCGCCGAAACGGATCGCAAGATCGAAACCGTCGGCCACCATATCGCCCAACTGGTCTCGTGTGATCAACTCGAGATGCAGATCGGCATGCTTGTCGACGAAGCCGCCGAGCCTCGGCCCCAGCACGAGACGCGAAAAGAACGGGTCCATGTTCACGCGCAGACGTCCACGAACCGCCGTGGCGCCCTGCGCTGCCGAAGCCGCGGCTTCTTCGAGTCCGCCGAGCAGCGGCACGATCTGTTCGTAGAAGCGCCGGCCTTCGTCAGTCAGCGTAACCGAGCGGGTGGTGCGGTCGAATAGCCGGATGCCGAGGCGTGCTTCGAGCCGTGCAACCGAACGGCTAACGCCGGATTGCGACATGTCGAGTGCTTCGCCTGCCGCCGCAAAACTGCCGCAGTCGACAATCGCCGTCAGCACGCCCATGCCGTTCAGCATGCGCTCGTCAAATGGCATGTGATATTCCCTTGTTACGTATTAATTCATGACATGCTATCGCGAAATAGTGTTTGAATTCACGCGACGACGCCGGGCAACGCCACCTGTCCGGGTCAATCAATGACACGGCGTCATGAGTGGAATGACAGCCGCGCTATCGCGTCAGGCACTCGTTTGGCGCTAATCTGCACGGGTTCGCCTGCCGCACGATGGAACGCGGTTCTCACCATGCGTCAGGCATAGATGACTGATCAACGGAGTGCACCATCATGTCGCGAGTTTTTATCACCGGTTCCGCCGACGGTCTTGGCCAGATGGCCGCGCGTCTGCTCGTCGACGCCGGTCATCAAGTGGTTGTGCATGCACGCAATGCGGCGCGTGCCGAGGAAGCGTTGAAGGCCGTACCGGAGGCGGAAACTGCTTTAACAGGCGATCTGTCGAGCATTGCAGCGACAATCGCGCTGGCGGAGCAGGTCAACACACTCGGCCGCTTCGACGCGGTGATCCATAACGCGGCGGTCGGTTACCAGGAGCCGCGCCGGATTGCCACCGTGGACGGCCTGCCGCACGTGTTCGCGGTCAACACGCTGGCCCCCTACATCTTGACCGCGCTGATCAGGAAGCCGAAGCGGCTCGTGTATCTCAGCTCAGGCCTGCATCGAAGCGGCGACGCGAGCCTCGACGATCTGGCATGGGACCGGCGGCCATGGCGGGGCACAGCGGCCTATTCCGACTCGAAACTGCATGATGCGCTGCTGGCGTTTGCGATAGCGCGCCGCTGGCCGGCGGTATTGTCGAACGCACTGGAACCCGGTTGGGTGGCGACGAAAATGGGTGGAGCAGGCGCGCCGGACGATCTGCAAGCGGCGCCGAAAACCCAGGTGTGGCTCGCTGCCAGCGATGAACCGTCGGCCACCGTCAGCGGCGCGTACTTCTATCATAAGAAGCCGCGCGAGACGCATCCGGCGGTCCACGACGTCGCGGTGCAAGAGCGCTTGCTCGAAGCGTGCGAGGGATTTTCCGGCATCCGTTTGCCGGACTGAGATTCAACGCCCCGCGCCCTGGGTCGCCTGGCGACGCACGTCGCGCGTGACGGGCGCTTCGTCGAGATGCCGAAACACCCATGCGGACACCAGCGTGATGACGCCCACGCACACGAAGCTCAGGCGGAACCCGAGCGCCGCCGATCCCCATTGTGCCGAGAAGAGATTTACCAGGCCGCCGCCGATCGAGACACCCAAGCCGATCGCCAGCATCTGCACCATCGAAAAGAGGCTGTTGCCGCTGCCGGCATCTTCATGCGAGAGGCCTTTGAGCGTGACGCTGTTCATCGCCGCGAATTGCATGGAGTTGGCGCCGCCGAACACCGCCAGAATCACGATCTCGACGATGAGAGGCGTACCCCGCGTAATCAATGCAAACGCAACGATCGCCGACCCCACGATGATCGTGTTGACGAGCAGGAACGTGTCATAGCCATAGCGGCGCACGAGCGGCGCAATCCAGCGTTTGGTGAGGGTGCCGGCAAGTGCGGCAGGCAGCATCATCAGGCCGGAATGCAGCGGTGTGTAGCCGAGTTGCAATTGCAGCAGCAGCGGCACGAGAAACGGTACGGCGCTCGAGCCGATGCGGCACACCAGGTTGCCGATCAGACCGACGCTGAAGTTCGGTTCGCTAAAGAGCGAGAGTTTGAAGAGTGGATTGTCGCGGCGCTTTGCGTGCGGAATGTAGGCGAGCGCGCTGACCACCGCGAGCGCGAAGAGACCCGCCGACCATGCCGCGCGATGCGTCGCGACCGGCGCCTCGACGGCGAGCGAAAACGCGATCATGCACAGGGACAGCAGACCGCAACCGACGAAGTCGAACGGCGGCGCCTGGGTTTCGCCATGCGCCGGCAAAAATCGCTGCACCGCGTAGAGACCGATCGCGCCGATCGGCACGTTGATGAGAAAGATCCAGTGCCACGTGATGGCCTCGACGAACCAGCCGCCGAGCGTCGGACCGGCAATCGGCCCCAGCTGGCCGGCAATCGAAATGAACGCGAGCGCCGATACGTATTGCTCGCTCGAGACGCTGCGCAGGACTGCGAGCCTTCCGATTGGCAGAAGCATCGAGCCGCCCAGTCCTTGCAGGACCCGCGCCATCACCAGTTGGCCGAGCGTATGCGCGCTCGCACAGCAGATCGATCCGAGCACGAATATCAGAATCGCCACGAAATAGACGCGCCGCGTGCCGAAGCGGTCGGCGAGCCAGCCCGATGCGGGGGTGAGCATCGCCATGGTCAGCGTGTAGGCAACCACGATCGGCTGCATCGCGAGGGGCGCGACGTGCAGGCTGTTCGCAATCGACGGCAACGCGGTGTTGACGATGGTCGTGTCGAGCGACTGCATGAAAAAACCGGCGGCGACGATCCAGAGTAGCGCGGTCTGGGCGGAATCCTTGTTCATGTTCAATTGAGCTGCGGGGGCGGCGGGGCGGATGGACCGGCGGGCCGAGCTCGGAGCGATCGTTGGGGGGATTCCGTCATGATATTGACATCTTCGTCAATCGGGAACCCCACTAGGCTTGTTGACTGTTATCGACTTTGCCGATGACCAGGGTCACAATAACGCATGCTCAATCCCATCTGGCTCAAGACCTTCGCGACAGTCGCGGCCTGCCATAGCTTTACCGAGGCGGGGCGGCAGCTCGATCTCACGCAGTCGAGCGTCAGCGAACATATCCGCCGGCTCGAACAGAGCGTCGGGCGGCGCCTGTTCGTGCGCGACACCCATTCGCTCGCGATGACCCCGGACGGCGAGGCCATGCTCGCGCACGCCAGCGTGATCCTGCAGGCGCTCGCGCGGGCCGAATCGCAGTTTCGCGCGCCGCGCCTGAAAGGGCGCGTGCGGCTCGGTTCATCGGACGACGTCGCGCTCGGGCCCCTCCCCACGGTGCTGGCGGCGTTTCGCGACGCGCATCCCGACGTCGAACTGGAAATTACGATCGGTATGACGGGCAAGCTCTATGAATTGCTGGACGCCGGTTCGATCGACCTGCTGGTCGGCAAGCGGCGTCTGGGCGACCGGCGCGGCGTGCCGCTTTTCACGGGGCGGCTGGAGTGGCTGGCGCGCCCCGGCACGCTGGTCGATCTCAGCCAGCCGTTGCCGCTGATTCTGGTCGCCGAGCCGAGTGTGACGCGGGCGGTGGTCCTCGACGCGCTCGCCGAAGCCGGCTTCAGCTGGCAGGTGGTGTGTACGAGCAGTAGTCATTCGGGCTGCATTGCGGCCGCGCGCGGTGGGCTCGGAATCACGGTTCGTCCGCAGTATCTGGCCGCGCGAGGCCTGACGCCGCCGCTCAACGCGGCCAGTCTGCCGACGCTGCCCTCGGTGGAATTTATCGCGCTGGCCGCCAAGCGGCTAAGCCGTCCGGCGGGCACGTTGCTGCAATTGCTGCACGACAGCGATTTGCGCGGCTCGTGGATTGGTGAGTGAAACCGTGCGGGAGTGGCTAGCCTGACTTGAAGCAGTGTCCGCACTCAAGCGGGCAAGGCCGCTGCCAATGCGTCAAACTCCGCACCCCACGCCGTGCGCCATGCGTGGCGTGTCGCTTCGTCTATCCATGCGCCGTCGATGCCGTTCAGCATGAACTGCCGCAACTCGGCAATGCTGAAGCCGAAGTGGCTATACATCAATTGCCATGCTTCGCTTGGCGTCACTTTGTGCAGCGTCGGGTCGTCGGTGTTCGGGTGGATTTTCAGGCCCAGACCTGGCATGCGCCGCATTGGATGCTGTTCGGCCCAGACTTCCGGGGCGAGTGTGCGCAAATAGTAGGAGTTGGTCGGCACCACGGTGAACACGATGCCGCGTCCCGCGTATTGGGCCGCCAACTGCGGGTTATCGACGATCGTATAGCCGTGATCGATCCGGTCGCAATGCAGCAGGTCCACGGCCGTCTCGACATTGCGCCATGGCATGCCGAATTCGCCCGCATGCGCGGTGGTTTTGAAGCCGGCGTTGCGCGCATTGCGATACGCCTTCCAGAATAACTCAGGCGGCCGGTCGTTCTCGCGGTAGTCGATACCGAGACCCGCCACTTCGTCCGCGCGATGCGCGCACATCCAGTCGACCAGTGCGACCGCTTCGTCGGGATCGGCTTCGCGGTCGATGCTCGGGATCAGTCGTGCGCTGATGCCGAAGTCGCGCGCGGCGTCGCGAATCGCGGTGACGATGGCTGCTTGCGCATCCGCATAGGGAATCTTCGAGACGCGCACCGTGCCGGTAGGATTCCAGAAGAATTCGCTATGACGCACCTGGTGCGCGGCGGCGTCAGCGAGATATTCGTAGGCGATGCGATGCAGGTCGTCCGCATGTGTGAGTAGATGCTCGTCGAGCGCGCGCAGCACACGCAGCACGCCGACGGGTTTTTCGCCGCGTGTATAGAACGCGTCGATTTCTTCGCGGGCGATCGGCGCGTTGCTCTTTTCGGCGAGCGCGATAAAGGTCTCGTGACGCACCGCGCCGAGCAGGTGGCAATGCAATTCGACCTTCGGCAGGGCCGTGAAGAAGGCGCGATGGGCTTCGGTGAGCCTAATGCCAAGGCGCGATGCGGGCACGTTGCCCAATGTCTCTTTCATGTCGGTATGGTTTTCGGTAGTGCGTAAAACTCGACGCTAATTCAGTTTAGTGCGAATGCAGGATAGCAATGTGCGGCAAAGTCGGGTAGTCGAGGTGCTCGGGTGCAAATTTCAATGCGGCTTCACCACGGTATAGAAGTAATAACCGAGCGGTACAGCCAACACATAGAGACCCCACGGTACTTCTCGGAAACGTCCGGCGAGCAGCTTGACGAGCACGTAGCAGAGCAGGCCGCCCGCAATGCCGGTGCCGAAACTGTTCGACATCAGCGTGAGCAGCACCATCGAGAGAACGGGCAGCGAGTCGCTGAAGTCGTCGAAACGCGTGTGGCGAATCGTGCTGAACATCGACAGTCCGATCAGGATCAACGCGGGCGCGGTGGCTTCTTTCGGAATGGCCAGCGCGACCGGTACGAACAGCAGCATCAGCGCGAACATCGCGGCGGCCGCGAGCGAAGAAAGGCCGGTACGTCCACCCGCTTCGACACCTGCCGCGGATTCCACCAGCGCTGTGAGCGCCGGAATACCGAACACCGGACCGAGCGTCGCCGCAATCGAATCGACCAGAAACGGACGGTTGATGTTCGGCAGATTCGCGTTTTCGTCGAGCAGATCCGCTTTGGCGCCGACCGCGAGCGTGGTGCCGAGCGTCGAGAAAAACTCGGCCGCGAAAAACACGAACAGATACGGAATCGCGGCCACGCTCAAGGCGCTCGCAATGTCGAGCTTGAATGCGATCGGCGCGATGCTATGCGGCCACGAGAGAAACGACGCGGGCATATGCGTGACGCCGAGCGGCACACCGGCGGCGGCCGCAATCAGGATCGCCCACAAGATCGCGCCGGGCACGCGGCGGCCTTGCAGCACGACAGCCGCGCCGAGTCCGATCAAGGCGACCAGGGTGCCGGGCCGCGAGAAATCGCCGAGCGCAAGCGCATTGGTTTTCGCGTTGGCGATCACCATCCCGGCATTGCGGAAACCGAGCACCGCGATGAACAAACCGATCGAGGCGCCGAGCCCCAGCTTGATTTGCGCCGGTATCAGCCGCACCACGAGACTGCGCGCGCCCACCAGCGTCAGGATCAGGAACAGCACGCCCGACACGAAGGCGATGCCCAAGCCCGTTTGCCACGCGACATGCTCGCCTGCGAGCGTAATGCCGAGAATCACCGAGCCGCCGATGCCGGGCCCCACCAGAAACGGCAGATTCGCATACAGCGCCATCAGCACCGTACTCAGCACGAACACCAGAATAGTTGCGGTCGTCGCCGCGCCACGATCCATGCCGCCCGCTGACAGCAACGACGGAATCACCACTAGCAGATAGGCGGCCGCGAGAAACGACGTGATGCCGGCGATCGTTTCGATACGCACGCTGGTCTTGCGTTCGGCGAGCGCGAAACGCTGTTCGAGCCAGCCGCCACGCGCCGTGGTTGCCGGGTTGTTTGCTGTCGGCATTGAAGATTCGTTATTGATCAATTGATTCATCCTGTAACCACGCCATTTATACTGCTGCGCATTGCGTCGATGCATTGCTCTCCATGACCGACCGTTCGTCCCTCTTGCCCGCGCTCACGTTGCGGCAAATCCAGTACTTCGTGACGCTTGCGCATGCACGCAGCTTCACGCAGGCCGCGCAGTCGCTCGCCTTGACGCAGCCTGCGCTGACCGCGGCGATCCGGCAGATCGAGTTCCTGCTCGGCGGCCCGTTGTTCGCGCGGTCCGCGCATCGGCTGACGCTCACGCATGCGGGCGCCAGCGTGTTGCCGCTCGCCGAGCGTCTGCTCAATCAGGCGCGCGGCACTTTCGACGATATGGCGAGCACCTTCGCCGAACGGGTGCAGACGGTGCGCATCGGACTGATTCCGTCGGCTGCGGCGCGTCTGTTGCCCGCGCTCACCTTGTTGCGCGCAAAGCAGGCGTCGCTGCGTTTTACGCTGAACGATATGCCGAACACCGCCTTGATCGATGCCGTGCGGCAGGGGGCAGTCGACTTCGGCGTGGGGGTGCACGAGCCCGATGCGGCCGCGGCGGACAACGACGGCGAAGCCGCGTTGCGCTACCAGGACCTGTTCGAGGATCAGATCGTAGTGGTGGTGCGGCGCGACGATCCGCTCGCGCAGAAAAAGACCCTTGCGTGGGCGAAGCTGGTGGGCCGCGATCTCGCGGTGTTCGTGCGCGGCAGTGTCAGCGACGCGTTGCAACGCACCGGCGGGGCCGAAGGTCTGCAACTGACGGTCGCCTACCGCGTCGAGTACACCGAGCCCTTGTACGAACTCGTGCGCAACCGTCTGGCGATTGCGGTGCTGCCCAGTCTCTACACCATGCATCTGCACGACACGGAACTGGTCGCGTTGCGCCTCGACAAGCCGCGCGTCACCCGTTCGATCGCACTGATTTCGCTGGCCGGCGACGATCGCGGCCCGCACGTGCGTGCTTGCCGCGAATGGCTCGCCGCGCATATCTGATGCAACGCAGACGGTATGCATGACCGTTGCCGAGCCTTTCACGGGTTCGCGGGCTCGCCGGATCACGGCAGCGTGGCGAGCCGTGCGCGCAAGGCGGCATAAAAACCGTCCGCGTCGACTTCGGTGATCCAGGTCGCGTTCGGCTTGCGGCCGCTATGTCCGCTCCAGTCGACCACGGTTTCACCGAGCGTCCATTCGCCGACTGTCTCGATCATCACGTTGACCTCGCGTCCCTTGAACAGGGACGGCTCGATCAGGTAGCCCGTCGCGCAGGGGTCGTACATGGGCGCTTCTTCAATGCCCCGGCGTCCCTTCTGATAAGTGACTTCCGCGGCCATGATATCGGCAGCCATCGCGCCGCAGCGATTACCGAGCGCGCGAATCGGTGCGATCCGGGCCGGCGTGATCGGCGCTTTCACGGCGACGTCGCGCGGCAGCACGACGATCGGCACACCGCTCGCAAACACGACTTGCGCGGCCTGCGGGTCGACGTAGATGTTGAACTCGGCCGCGGGCGTGATGTTGCCGCGCTCAAAGAAGGCGCCGCCCATCAGCACGATTTCGCGGATGCCGTTGCGGATCTCCGGCGCTTCGGTGAACGCGGTGGCGAGGTTGGTCAACGGCCCGAGCGCGCACAGCGTCACGCTACGCGGCGGCGCCGCGCGCAAGGTGTCGATCAGAAAAGCCACCGCGTGCTGCGACGCGAGAGGCGCGAGCGGTTCATGCAGCGGCACGCCCTCGAGACCGGTCTTGCCATGCACGTTGGCGGCCGTGATCAGTTCGCGCGTGAGCGGGCGCGGGCAGCCGGCGTAGACCGGCAGCGATTGCGTGCGCTCGGCCCAGTCGCGCACGATACGAGCGTTGCGTTCGGTGAGGTTGAGCGGCACGTTGCCCGCGACTGTCGTGATCGCGCGCACGTCGAGCCGGTCGCTCGCGCCGAGCGCGAACAGGATCGCAATCGCGTCGTCCTGACCGGGATCGCAATCGATGATCACGCTGCGGCGCGCGCCGCTTTGCAAAGCGGAGGCGTTTGAAGAGGCCGTGCCACTGGCCGCGTCAGCCGCTCCGGGGCCACTTGCAGCGGCGGCCAGCATCGGCCACGCCGAGGCGCCCGCAGCCAGTCCCACGGCCGTGCGCAAAAACGCGCGACGGTTCTGCGTTGGATCGAAGGCGTTCATCATTGTCAGAACACGTGGCGCATGCCGACCGTCGTGACCATCTGACGGATGCCGGTGGATTGCGCATAGGCAAAAATCTGCGCGTGTTGCGCGTCGCCAGCAGCTTGCTGCGCGATCACCGTCAGCGCGACGTCGGTGCGTTTCGACAGGAAATAATCGGCTTGCAGATTGACCTGATGCCATTTGGGGCTCGTGTTGATCACATCGTATTTGCCGTCAGTGAAGGCATACGCTGCGCCGAGAACGAGCGCGGGCGTCACGTGGTAATTCAGGTTCAGGTTGTAGTTCTGCAAACGCAGATGCGAACCGTCGAGATAGTCGTAGCGGACATCGGTGAAAAGCGCTGCAAATTGCGCGGGGCCGACCGTATAGAAGCCGCCGGTGCCGAAGATGCGCTGCTTGCTCGCGTACGCAGCCGGATGCAGCGCGCTCTTCGCGAAGATCAGCAGCGACGACGCGTAGTCGTTCGAAATCGCGCCGTCCGGATTGGTCGCGCTAAACGGGTTGTTGTACTGCGCGTAGACCACGCTCCACTTCAGCGGGCCATTCTCGTAACCGGCACCGAAGCTGTACGCATTGTTGTTGGCGAAACCGGTGGCGTTGCTGAAGCCGTATTCGGCCGTGGCTTTCAAGCCGCGATAGTCGGGCGTCACGTACTTGACCGCATTCTGCACGCGGATGTCGTTATAACCGTTGTCATTGTCGCCAATGTTCACGCCGTTGCTCGCGATGATCACCGGGCCGACGTAGTCGTGCACCGTGTCGTACTGACGGCCGAAGGTCAAGGTACCGTACTTCTTGCTGGCGAGCCCGACGAACGCCTGCCGGCCGAATTCGCGGCCGTTTTGCGACGCGGTGCCGGTCATCACGTTAAAGCCGTTTTCCAGTTGGAAGATCGCGGTCGTGCCGCCGCCCAGATCTTCGACGCCCTTCAAGCCCCAGCGCGGGTTCTGGTTGGTCCCCGAGAGTGCCTGCCACGCGTTCTTGCCGCCCTGATTCGTCGCATAGCCTACGCCCGCCGAAATCAGGCCATACAGCGTCACGCTGCTTTGCGCATGGGCGGCGCTGGAGAGCGCGGCGACGATCGCGAGAGGGGCGAACTTGAGTAGTTTCATCGTGGTCCAGTAGCGGGAAAGGAGAGCGCCGAGCGGAGGGCGCATTCGAACTGGGCTCGACTATACGAAGCCGTCGGCTATAAAAATAATGTTGTTTTCTTATAGTTCTATAAATTTAATCTATTCAACGAGCCCTCCGGTGGCCGCCGGAGGGCCGATGCCTGCTGAGCCCAAGCGTCCTTATCGCCTGTAATGGCATCGTTGCCGGGCTTCGGGCGATTCTGTATGGTGGATCATCGATCTACCCCATGAGACTCCGAATGACGTCCGCAACAGACCCGCTTTTGCAACCGATTCGCTCCGATGTCCTGATTGTCGGCGCCGGGCCTGTCGGCCTTTTCGCCGCTTTCGAAGCCGGTGTAATCGGCCTGTCGTGCCAGATCGTCGATGGGCTCGACAAGGTGGGCGGGCAGTGCATCGAGCTCTATCCGGACAAGCCGATCTACGACATTCCCGCGATTCCCTCGTGTACCGCGCGCGAACTGGTCGAGCGTTTGATGGCGCAATGCAAACCGTTCGATGTGCCCATCCATCTTGAGCAAAAGGTCGAGTCGGTCGAGCAGCGCGACGACGGGCGCTGGACCGTGCGCACTGACCATGGCCTCGTATTCGACGTAGCCGCAATTCTGCTTGCCGCCGGCAACGGTGCGTTCGTGCCACAAAGACTGGCGCTGGCCGAAGCCGTGCCGCTGGAATCGCGTCACGTGCACTACAGCGTGCAACGTCTCGCCGATTTCGCTGGCAAGACAGTCGTGGTGGCCGGCGGCGGCGATTCCGCGCTCGACTGGGCGCTGGCACTGCGCAAGGTCGCGCGGCGCGTGACGCTAGTGCATCGTCGCAACGGCTTCAGTGCGGCCGATTCAAGCGTCGAGTCGATGCGGCGCGCGGTCGAAGCAGGGGAGATGGACTTCATCGTCGGTGCGATTTCGGGGCTCAACGTCGAGGGCGATACGCTGAAATCGATCGCGCTGCGGCATATCGAAGGCGAAACGCAACTCGACACCGAGCACCTCGTCGTGCTGTACGGCCTGGTTGCCGATCTCGGGCCAATCGCGCAGTGGAATCTGTCGATTCACGGCGGCCGCGTCGACGTGGATACCTCGAACTACGAGAGCTCGCGGCCCGGCATCTTCGCGGTCGGCGACATCGCCAACTATCCGAACAAGCAGAAGCTGATTCTGTCCGGTTTTCACGAGGCGTCGCTGGCGCTGCGCAAGGCGTACACGTACGCCTATCCGGAGAAGAAACGGGTGCACGTCCATTCCAGTTACGACGCGAAGCTGGCGGAAAAGGTCGGCGCGGCGGGCTGACGGGCTACACCGTCGGGTTACCGCGGGCGGCGGTGTTCCGCGGTCCGTCCCACGAACAGCGGCCCGCGCGGCAGATTTGCCTGGACATTCCTCGTATTTGTCCGCGAATTTACAATTCTGATTTTCACAAATTCGCACTTTACAGTATCTGACTGTGCAGATATATTCCTTTTCAACCATCGAGGAACTGCACATGGAGCACTACACCCCGGAGAGTTTCGGTTTGACAAACAGCGTGGGATTCGCCATCAACAAGGCGCGCAACGTGTTGATTACGGAAATGGACGCCGCGCTCAAGGATCTGGATATCACCAGCCAGCAAATGGGCATCCTGCTGTCGTTGCGTCAGGACGTTGCAACCACGCCGTTCGAATTGTCCAAACATCTCGGTATCGACACGGGTTTGATGACCCGCATGCTCGACAAACTCGAGACCAAAGGTCTGCTGGAGCGCTCGCGCAGCATCGAGGACCGGCGCGTCGTCAACCTGAAGTTGACGAAGACCGGGGAGGGCGTCGCGGAGCAACTTCCGCGGATTGCGCCGACGGTGCTGAACGCGCGTTTGAGGAAATTCACCAAAACCGAATTTGAGGAATTGCGCCGCCTGCTGAACAAGTTTCTCGAAGACTAGCAAGCACGAGGCAAACAGCGCTGCGAACGATTGCAGCCATTTTTTTACCCTAATATCTGACAGGTCAGCAAATGATATTGCAGCTAAATAGGCAGGCAGCCAGGTCACGCATCGCGAAGGCAGGCGTGACGGCAATCTTCGCGGCCACGCTGTCGGCTTGCGTGAACTACGCCGGCATCTCGAGCGACAAACAGATGGCGCAGCCGCAGACCTACGCGACGCAACAAAGCCTCCCCGCGGATCACGGCCATTGGCCCGCCGCCGATTGGGCGGATCAGTTCGGCGACGCGCAACTGAAGGCCTTGCTTGTGGAAGCGCTGAAGGGCAATCCGTCGATTGAACAGGCCCGGGCACGCGTTGCCGCGGCCGCTGCGTATAGCGACACGGCGAAGGCCAGCACGATGCCGAAAGTCGGCGCCACCTATTCGTTCACGCGCCAGCAGTATTCGGGCACGGCGCTGGTGCCGCCGCCGTATGGCGGTTCATGGCAATCGGAGAACCAGGGCCTGTTATCCGCTTCCTATGATCTCGACTTGTGGGGCAAGAATCGCGAGGCGCTCAAGGCCTCGCTGTCTCAACTGCAGGCGAGCGAGGCGGATGCCGAAGTCGTCAGATTGTCGCTGACGTCCGCAACGGCACGGGCCTATAACCAGTTGGCCCGTCTGTACGCGTTACGCGACATCGCGCAGCAGGAGGTCACGCAACGCGAGCAGATCGACCGCATCACCGCCGGCCGCATTGCAACAGGGCTCGACACCCAGGTCGAGCGCAAGACGGCGCAAGCGAACCTCGCCACGAGTCGCGCGACGTTGGCGTCGCTCGACGGCAGCATCCTTACCACCCGTTATCAACTGGCCGCCTTGCTTGGCGCCGGCCCGGACCGTGGCCTCGCGATTGCGCGCCCAACGCTCGGAATCGGTGACGAAGTAAGTCTGCCGGACAACCTGCCTGCCGACCTGGTGAGCCGTCGTCCGGATCTGGTCGCCGCCAGATGGCGCGTCGACGCGCTCACGCATGACGTGAAGGAAGCCAAGGCCGAGTTCTACCCCGACATCAATCTGAGCGCCGCGATTGGTCTCGACGCGTTTGGCTTCGGCCGCTTCCTGACCGCAGCGAGCCGCACGGCATCGGCGGGTCCTGCGATCCATCTGCCGATCTTCGACGGCGGTCAGTTGCGCGCGCAACTGAAGGGCCGGTATGCCGACTTCGACTATGCCGTCGCGACGTATAACCAGACGCTCGTCACCGCGCTCTCAGAAGTCGCGACGCAACTCGCGCAAATCCGTTCGACCGACGAGCAACTCGGCGACGCGCAAGCCGCCCAGGAAGCCGCCCGCGGCGCCGATCAATTGGCGCTCACGCAGTACAAGGCCGGTCTTACGAATCAGCTGACGGTACTGAATGCCGACACCACGGCGCTCGCTGCCGACCAGCAGGTCGCGAATCTGAAGATGAACCGTCGCGATCAGCAGATTGCGCTGGCTGCTGCACTGGGCGGCGGCTATACCGACAACGCCGATTCGAGCGCACAGGGCAGCGTGGCCGCGTCGGCCACTTCGGCAGTACAAACCAACCCCGTCGTCGCCACCCGCTAAGACGCCATCGCGACGCTTTCACTTTCTGTCAGGACCCACAAAATGAGCGATACGATCACCACCAACCGCGAGACGGCGGACGCGGACCAGCCCCAGCAGGTGCGGGCGCCTGCGAAGCGCAAGCTGCTGCTTGCCTTGCTGGCCGCCACCGTCGTGTTGGCCGGCGCGGGTTACGGCGCCTACTACATCACGAACGGCCAGTACCACCAGTCGACCGACGATGCCTACGTCAACGGCAATCTCGTCCAGCTAACGCCGCAAGTGAGCGGCACCGTGGTGGCGGTGAACGCCGACGACACGCAGATCGTCAAGCAGGGCGCACCGGTCGTGACGCTCGATAACGCCGATGCGAAAGTCGCGCTGTCGAACGCCGAAGCGACGCTCGGCCAGACCGTGAGACAGGTCAGCGGCCTCTACGTGAACAACGATTTCTACGCCGCGACCGTCGCGCAACGTCAGTCCGATCTCGCGCGCGCCGAAGACGACCTCAAGCGCCGCCAGGCCGTTGCCGAAACGGGCGCGGTATCCGGTGAGGACATCGCCCATGCGCGCGACGCCGTGAGCTCCGCACAAGCCGCGCTCGACGCCGCTCGTCAGCAGGCCGCAGCTAACCACGCGCTGACCGACCGCACGTCGGTCGAACTGCATCCGAACGTGCAGGCCGCCGCCTCGAAAGTGCGCGACGCGTACCTGAGTTACGCGCGCAACACGTTGCCCGCGCCGGTCACGGGCTATGTGGCGCGCCGCTCGGTGCAGGTCGGTCAACGCGTGGCGCCGGGCACGCCGCTGATGGCGATCGTGCCGCTCGACGGTGTGTGGGTCGATGCGAACTTCAAGGAAGGCCAGTTGAAACACATGCGCATTGGCCAGCCAGTCACGCTGACCGCCGATGTATATGGGTCAAGCGTCAAGTATCACGGCCACGTGGTCGGTTTCTCGGCGGGTACGGGCGCAGCATTCGCCGTGTTGCCAGCGCAGAACGCGACCGGCAACTGGATCAAAGTCGTCCAGCGTCTCCCGGCGCGAATCCAGCTCGACCAGAACGAACTCAACGCGCATCCGCTGCGGATCGGCCTGTCGATGCAAGTCGATGTCGAAACGCGCGACGAGTCGGGCACCCAACTGGGCGCGGCAATCAACACCACGTATCGCACGGACGTGTTCGCCCAGTACGGCGCCGACGCCGACGCCGAAATCGCCAGGATCATCGCGCAGAACATGCCATCGGCACGTGCTGTAGCGGCAAGCGCGACACCAAAGAACGCAGCACGGATAGCAGGTTGAACGGGCGATCTCCCGACGCCCGTTTTTTTAACCAATTAGCTGACAAGTCAGACATTAGCCTTCTTCGATAGGTGACGAAATGAATGGATCGCCCAACGCCGCAGCGCTCCCGCCTCTGACCGGCGGCAAGCTCGTGCTGGCGACGCTTGCCGTGGCATTGGCCACGTTTATGAACGTGCTTGATTCATCGATCGCGAACGTCGCGATTCCGACCATTGCGGGCAATCTTGGTGTGTCGGTGGACGAGGGGACGTGGGTGATTACGCTGTTCGCCGCGGCCAACGCGATTGCGATTCCGTTAACGGGCTGGCTCACGCAGCGCGTCGGGCAAATCAAACTGTTCGTGTGGGCAATTCTGTTGTTCGTCCTCTCGTCATGGTTGTGCGGCATAGCGCCGACGCTGCCGGTACTGCTCGCGGCGCGGATCGTGCAGGGTGCGGTGGCGGGTCCGTTGATTCCGCTGTCGCAAGCGATTCTGCTCGGCTCGTATCCGCGGGAAAAGAGCTCGCACGCTTTGGCGTTGTGGGCCATGACGGCGACGGTCGGCCCCATCGCCGGTCCGGCGCTCGGCGGCTGGATTACCGATAGCTACTCGTGGTCATGGATCTTCTACATCAATATTCCGGTAGGCCTCTTTGCAGCAGGCGTGACCTGGGCGATCTACCGCACGCGCGAAACCCCGACCAAGCGCTTGCCGATCGACAAGATAGGGCTGCTCTCGCTGATCGCATGGGTGGGCTCGCTGCAGATCATGCTCGACAAGGGCAAGGACCTCGACTGGTTCAATTCGCCCGTGATTGTCGCGCTGACCGTATTCGCGGCGATCAGTTTTCTGTTCTTTCTGATCTGGGAGTTGACCGAAAAGAATCCGATCATCGACTTGCGATTGTTTGGAGGGCGTAATTTTCTGGGCGGCACGATTGCGATTTCGGTGGCGTACGCGGTGTTCTTCTCCAACCTTGTTCTGTTGCCGCAGTGGATGCAGGAGTATCTGAGTTACCGGTCGGTGGACGCCGGTCTGGCTACCGCGCCGCTTGGCGTTTTTGCTGTAATTCTTGCTCCGGTAATGGCGAAGATCATGCCGAAGTCGGATGCGCGAGTGTTGGCAACGTTGGCGTTTCTCGGGTTCGCCGGCGTGTTTTTCATGCGCTCGCATTACACGACGGGCGTGGATACGTGGACCCTGGTTTTACCGACTCTGCTGCAAGGTATTCCGACCGCATTGTTCTTTGTGCCGCTGACGGCGATCATTCTTTCCGGCCTCACCCCCGACAAGATTCCGGCCGCCGCGGGATTGTCGAACTTTGCGCGGGTGTTTGCGGGGGCAGCGGGAACGTCGCTTGCTACTACGGGTTGGAATGACCGCACGATCTTGCATCATGCGCAGCTGGCCGAGCAGACAAGTGTGAACAATCCGACGTTCACTTCCGCGCTGGACGCCGCGCAAGCGGCGCTGGGCGGAAGCGCTTCTCAGGCGATGGCGTTCTTCGAACAGTCGATGAACGCACAGGCTGCGATGCTCGGTCTGAACGATATTTTCTGGCTTTCCGCCGTGATTTTCGTGGTGATCATTCCATTGATCTGGTTAACGAAACCGGACAAGGCGAGCGCGGCCGCGGCGGCTGGCGCCGGGGGGCATTGAGGGTCGGGGTTCCGCGGCGTGGTCGTCGTCTGACGTGGTCGTCGTCTGATTCAGCCCACTAACGTTGGTCAACGACGTTGGACAATGAGTGGGCAATACCCCAAACATGGAGGTGAGCCAGTGTATGCTGCCTGAACATACAAATAGACGCTTTTCACCATGAACAAGACCGACGTCCACCCCGCAGGAGACAACGGCGAGACCGCTGACGAGCCGCCCGTGCTTCGTGCGAACGCGCCGGCTGAGGTCGATTACTGGTCGCTGGTCCAATCGATCGAAGACTACGCAATCTTCCTGCTGGATCCGAAGGGATATATCGTCAGCTGGAATGCCGGCGCGCAAAAACTGAAGGGCTACGCGGCGCACGAAATCATCGGCGAACACTTCTCGCGTTTCTACCCTGCGGAAGCCGTGGCGCGCGGCTGGCCCGCTTACGAGTTGCAGCAGGCCGCGCTGACTGGCCGCTTCGAGGACGAAGGCTGGCGGGTTCGCAAAGACGGTACGACCTTTTGGTGCAACGTGGTCATTACGGCGGTGCGCAACGAGTCGGGTGTGCTGACCGGCTTCGCCAAGATTACCCGCGATCTGACCACCCAGCGCGCGTTTGTGGAGGCGTTGCGACAGAGCGAGGAGCGCTTCCGTCTATTGGTCGACAACGTGAAAGACTACGCGATTTTCATGCTCGATCCGGACGGCTATGTGGTGAGCTGGAACGCAGGCGCCGCGCGCATCAAAGGCTATACGCGCGACGAAATCATCGGCCAGCATTTCTCGAACTTCTACACGCGCGAAGAAGCCGCGGCCGGCAAACCCGCGCGCGAACTGGCGATCGCGAGGCAGCTCGGTCAGGTCGAAGACGAGGGCTGGCGCGTGCGCAAGGACGGCACGACCTTCTGGGCCAACGTCAACATCACCGCTGTGTATGACGAATCGAACCGGCTGCGTGGTTTCGCGAAAGTCACACGCGATCTGACCGAGCGCCGTGAGCGCGAAGAACTGGCGCGCTCCAGCGAGCGCATGCGCAAGTTTCTCGCGACCCTCGCGCACGAGTTGCGCAATCCGCTTGCGCCGGTGCGTAACGCGATTGGCGTGATGCAACTCGAAGCGGGCGTGAGTCCAACGCTGGCACGCTCGCGCGATCTGATCGACCGCCAGGTCACGCACCTCACGCGTCTCGTCGACGATCTGCTCGACGTCGGCCGCATCATGTCGGACAAGGTCGAGTTGCGCCTCGCGCGCGTCGATCTGGCCGAAGTGGTCGCGCGTGCGATCGAAGCGGCACGACCGTTTACTGACTCACGGGAGCAGAGTGTGGGGACGCATATGCCGGTCGAGCCGCTGATCGTGCACGGTGATACAACGCGGCTCGTGCAGGTGCTGCAAAACCTGCTGCATAACGCGTCGAAGTTCTCGCCGCCTGGCAGCCGCATCGAGATCTTCGGACGGGTCGATCATCAGATGGCCGTGCTGGAGGTGCGCGATCATGGCCGCGGCATTCCGGCACGTTCGCTCGATGCGATCTTCGAGCTGTTCGCGCAGGAAAAGGAAGGGCAAAGCCTCGGCGAAGGTGGCCTCGGCATCGGCCTCACACTGTGCAAATCGCTGGTCGAATTGCATGGCGGAAGCATCATCGCGAGCAGCGAGGGCGCGGGGTGCGGCAGCTCGTTCACGCTCAGTTTGCCGTTTGCCGCAGCGCTGCCCGCAGAGCAGGCCGATCAGGCCGACATGGCGGGAAACGCGGTGTCACCGTTGCGTATTCTGCTGGTGGACGACAATCGCGACTCCGCCGACAGCCTCGCCATGCTGCTCGAACTCAAAGGCCACGAAGTCCGCATTGCCTACGACGGCCCGCAGGCGCTCGCTGTTGCGCCGCGCCTCGTGCCCCACCTTGCCTTGATCGACCTTGCGATGCCAAAAATGGATGGTTACGCGACGCTCGAGGCATTGCGCGCAATGCCCACGCTGTCCGACACGGTCTTCGCCGCCATGACCGGCTTCGGTCACGCAAGCGATCGCGAACGGACCCAATCAGCTGGATTTCACGCCCACCTCGTCAAGCCGGTGGAACTCGCGCTATTCGAGGAGGTGCTGGAGCAGGCGGAAACGCGGCGCCGGCCGCGCGGTCCCGGCTAGCCGTCAATGCGCGCTTCCTCATACGAGTGCGCGGTGCGCTGTCCTTAGCGCGCTATAAGCCCTGAAATATTGCGGCGTGTCCCAGGTGTCAGACGCCTGCGGCACGCCGCTTGCTGTCGGTCTGCACGCGCTGCGGCTAGCAAAAGTCCGTGCGCACAGATCGAACAGATTCAGGGAGGCGCGATGCTCGATACGCGTGATCATACGGCCGGCGTGAGTGCGCGGCAGCCGGAAAAAATCAGCAGAACCCGCACTCGTGATCCTCATGCGGTACTCGCGGGGGAGGACGCTGCGCGTTCTGCCGAGCCGCTCGACAATTTTCTGCATGACAGGCATTTCGATGCGAGCGACCCTGCCGCACTGGGCGATGTTTTGCGCGCATTGATCCGGCGAGGCTACGACCGTTTGCCCTTCGCGCCGTTGCCCGGGCACGGGCAGACTCTGGTGCGCTGGCGTACCCTGGCTGCGGTTGCGGCGTGCGATCTTGGTCTGGTCAAACTGTTCGAAGGGCATACCGATGCGCTGGCGATTCTCGCCGAGTTGCACGGACCCGCGCCGCTTCTGGGCAGCCGCTGGGGGGTGTGGGCCGCGGAGCCGCCTGACGCGCGCGTGAAGGCCAGCAATCGCGAGGCTCGTACAGACGACGCCGGGCAACTGTATCTGAGTGGCACAAAAGCCTGGTGTTCGGGCGCGGGTGTAGTCAGTCACGCGCTCGTCACCGTTTGGCTCGACGATGAACCCGTGCTGGCGGCCGTCGCGATGGATCACGACTCGATTTCGATCGACACATCGAAGTGGCAGGCGATCGGCATGCAGGCAACCGCTAGCGCTGACGTCACCTTCGATCAGACACCGGCCACACGCGTGGGCGCGGCCCATGCATACGTGCGCCGGCCGGGCTTCTGGCACGGCGGCGCCGGCATTGCCGCGTGCTGGTACGGCGCCGCCACGCAGATCGGCCGGACGTTGCGCGAAGCGTCCACGCAACGTGTCGACGCACATCGGCTCGCCCACCTCGGCGCGGTCGATGTCGCGTTGGCCGGCGCCGCAGCGGTGCTGCGCGAAACTGCCGCCCATATCGACGCGAACCCACAAGCCGACTCGCAGCGTGAGGTCATGCGCGCACGCCTCGTCGTTGAAGAAGCGGCGACAGCTGTGATGTGTCACGCCACGCGCACGCTCGGCGCGGGTCCGTTGTGCCGCGATGCGCGCTTCGCCCGCGCGCTGGCGGACCTGCCGGTGTTCCTGAGGCAGAGCCACGCCGAACGCGATCTTGCCGCGCTCGGCGAGTTGACCGCCAAGACAAAGTTCGACGCCAACGCTGCAGACGGAGGTGCGCCGTGGACGCTCTGACGCGATGCATGGAGGGCCGCTGACATGACCTCTATGGTGTACTTCGACGAACTCTACAAAGGCAGCGACGACCCGTGGAAGTTGCGCCAGGGCTGGTACGAGCGCCGCAAGCGTTCGCTCACGCTAGCGCTGTTGCCGCGTCCGCGTTATCGCAACGCGTTCGAGCCGGGCTGTGCGAACGGGGAACTGACGGCCGAACTCGCGACCCGCTGTGATGGGCTGCTCGCCGCCGATCTGCACGAAACAGCGGTGCGTCTTGCACGCGAACGTGTTGCCGGTATGCGGCAGGTTCGCGTCGAACAGTGCACGGTTCCGCACGAATGGCCGACCGCAACGGCACCGTTCGACCTGATCGTCATCAGCGAATTTGCCTATTACCTTGATGCCGCCGACCTTGAAATGCTGGCCGCGCGCATCGCTGCGTCGCTCACGCCAGACGGCACGCTGCTCGCTTGCCACTGGCGCCGTCCGTTTACTGAGGCGCTGGAGAATGCCGATACCGCGCACGCGTTGTTCGATGCGCGTTGTGGTCTATCACGTCTCGCGCATCACGACGAAGCCGATCTGTTGATCGACGTCTGGTCGCGCGACGCACGTTCGGTCGCACAGCGCGAGGGGCTTCTATGATCGGCGTAATCGTTCCGGCGCATAACGAAGAGGCGTTGCTGGCGCCTTGTCTTGCCGCGTTGATCGAAGCAGCGCGACACGCGGATCTGGCTGACGAGGTCGTGCGGCTTGTCGTCGTGCTCGACGCTTGCAGCGATTTTTCGGAGGCGATCGTGCGTGCTTATGGCGTCGAGACGTTGACGCTAAAGGCGCGCAATGTCGGTATCGCGCGTGCGGCGGGCGCCGACTACCTGCTGGCGGACGGCGCTCGCTGGCTAGCCTTCACCGACGCCGACAGCCGCGTGTCACCAGGCTGGCTGGTCGCGCAGTTGTCGCTCGGCACGGACGCGGTGTGCGGCTCGATTGCCGTCGACGACTGGACCGCTCATCCGCATAGCGTGCGCGAATATTTTCGCAAGACCTATGTGGACGCGGACGGTCATCGCCACGTGCATGGCGCCAATCTCGGCGTCTCAGCCGAGGCGTATCGACGAGCCGGTGGCTTTCCACCGCTCACGTGCCGTGAAGACGTCGCGCTTGTCGACCGGTTGATCGAGACGGGGGCCAGCATCGCATGGAGCGCCGCACCGCGCGTGATCACGAGCGCGCGCACGGTGACGCGCGCACGCGATGGCTTCGGCGACACGCTCCTCGCGTGGGCGACGGGATAGACGCGGGGGATAAACGCAGGCGTTAGCCTCGACCGCCTCGCGAGATCTCTTCACCCGCGCGATGCGGCATGCGCAGCGTGACCGGAATCGACGCGAATGAGCACAGGCCGACCACCAGAAACGCGGGCCAGAAATCCGACCACATGATGCCCGGATGTCCGTGCAGGACGCGTGAAATCTGCAGCACGATACCGCCCACCGTCACGCCCAGGCCGAGCGACATCTGCTGCACGACGCTGCCGAGACTCGTGGCGCGCCCTACGTCGCGACTGGCGATTTCCGCGTAAGTCAGCGAGTTGAGACTCGTGAATTGCAGCGCGGGGAAGAAGCCGCCCAGCAACACCACGAACCAGATGGTCCAGGTCGGCGTGCCGGGGAAAAACAGTCCGCACGCCGCGATCGCAATGCCTGACAGCGCCGCGTTGACCACCAGCACCGAACGGAAGCCGAAGCGATGCAGCACGCGCGAGGCGAACGTACGCATGAACATGCCGCCGAACGCGGACGCACAGGTAATCAGGCCGGATTCGAACGCGCTCATGCCGTGTCCTTCCTGCAGCATCAGCGGCAGCAGAAAGGGCAACGCACCGAGGCCGATGCGAAACAGTGA
Organism: Paraburkholderia sp. SECH2; assembly: GCF_030464795.1. Classification (NCBI taxonomy): domain Bacteria; kingdom Pseudomonadati; phylum Pseudomonadota; class Betaproteobacteria; order Burkholderiales; family Burkholderiaceae; genus Paraburkholderia; species Paraburkholderia sp. SECH2. Next base: position 34,508 of record NZ_JALPRH010000026.1, on the reverse strand, counting down.
GCCGCCGAGCACGCTCGCCTGAAAAGTCGGCACCTTGAAGAAGCGCAGATCGAGCAAGGGCATTTTGACGCGCTGGGCGTACGCGACGTAGACCACCAGCAGAGCCGCGCCGCTCGCACACATGCCGAACGCGTCCCGATTCGACATGAGTTCGCCGCCGACCAGCGACAGTCCGAGCAGAAGCAGCACAGCGCCGGCCGCCGACAGAAAAAAACCGATCCAGTCGAGCGGTCCCGGATCCGGTTCGCGCGTGTTGGCGATATACCGGTTGGTCAGATAGATACCGAGAATGCCGATCGGCACATTGATGAAGAAGATCAGGCGCCAGTGCAGATAGGTGGTGATGAAGCCGCCGAGCAGCGGTCCGGCCGCCGGTCCGAGCAGCGCCGGGACGCTCAGATAGTTCATCGCGCGGATGAAGTCGGACTTGTGCACCACCCGAAAGATGATGATCCGCCCGACCGGCACCATCATCGCGCCGCCGACGCCTTGCACGAAACGGGCGAGGGTGAAGGTGGGCAGCGAGTTCGACGCGGCGCACAGGAGTGAGCCGGTCACGAAGATGCCGATCGCGGTGCGGAAAATCGTGCGCGCACCAAAACGGTCCGCGAGCCAGCCGCACACCGGGATAAACACGCCGAGACCGAGCACATAGCTCGTCACCGCGATTTTCAGTGTGACCGGATCGCGCCCGAAGTCGCGCGCCATGACCGGCAAGGCGGTGACGATCACATTCGCATCGACGCTTTCCATGAACATCGCACATGCGACGATAAGGGGCGCAATCAGGGCTTTCTGAACGACGGTCATGGAGGGGCGGGCGATCTGCGGCGGAAGGCCGCAGGCAAAGGCGACATTATTGCACCTGTACGGTGCGGATGGTTAATAGTGGAGCGCCTGATGCCGACCCTTTTCGAGATTGCGAGGATCGCGGATGTGACCGTCGCACAACATGCCTGCGAGATTATTGATATTTGTTGCGGTGCGGCACGAGAGGACTATAATCGGGTTATTGCCTAGGTATAAACCCTATACAGGAGTCCACCATGAACACCGCTTCCAACGCCGCTGTCCGCACTGCACCCGCCGCTAACACGTTTCTGGGCAAGCTCCGCGCACTGGCTCTGCATGCGCTGAACCTGCATTTGCAAAACTGCGCTGTGATCGCTGAAGCGCATCGCCGTCCGCAGTAAGCATCGCGACGCGCCAGTGTCAGCACGGGCGCTTGCATAGCCGGACTGCCGCCAGGTCACCGACCGTGGCAAGCAACCGGCGGTTTTGATCGTAACCGTATCGTTTAGCGGCTCGGGATCTCGAACACCAGACAGGTCGTCGTGGCATGCGCGTAGAGCGTGCCGTCGGGGCCGACGAGGCGAGCTTCCGCCGTGGCCAGTTGCCGTCCGCAATGAATCACCTTGCCTTCGGCGCGCACGCGTTGCACGCGCGGCGTGACGGCTTTCACGTAATTCACGCTCAGCTCGGCGGTGGTGTAGCCGCGGCCCGGCGCCATCATCGTATGCACCGAGCAGCCTAGCGCCGAATCGAGCAGGGTGGCGATCCAGCCGCCGTGCACGGTGCCCAGTGGATTCAGATGCTGCTCGAGCGGGGTACCCTGAAAGACCGCTTGCCCGGCACTGACTTCGACGATCGTAAAGTCGAGCGTGCGTGCAATCGCGGCGTAGGGCAGTTCTGCGTTCATCATCGCCTGCATGACTTCCAGACCGGTCTTGCCCGCCACCTGTTCGGGGCTTGCGACGCCGGGGCCCGGGCCGGCGTTAAGCGTCGCCAATACTTCCTGCTCGCGTGCGAGCCAGCGTTCCAGCTGTTGTTCGTTCGTCAATCCATGTCTCCTGTCCTGAGGGAAGCGTGCTTCGGAATCGATGCATCGTCATCGATTAGAGCACCAAACCGCTTCAGGACGCTGGAGGGCTACCTCTGGATTGCCGGCACGCGCCGAGCCCGTGCGTTACTTCCTGATACGCGACGCAACCACGCGCTGCATTCTGGTCGCTCGCGCGGACAACGCGCTCATCAGAAGCGCCATCGATACCAACCCGACCAGGTACACACCGGCCATCACCCAATCCTGATCTGCCATCATCGTTCTCCTTCAGTTGCCACCATTTCCGCCGCGAAAACCAACATTGCGCCGTGCTATTGATCTCGATTACGGCACGCGACGCGAAAATCTTGATGGAGCGAATCAGCCTTTAAAACGGTGCGCGATCGAGCGATATCGACGCCACGTCGAATCTTTGTCTCGCGATCTTCCATAAGCGTTTAAAATCCATCCCCTTGTCGAGCACAGCGGTCCTCATCAGCACGCCAAGCCAATCGGCAATATCGACCGTTTTATCGGCCATATCGCTCTGCCATACGCTCCGTCATGCGGTGAAGTGCGTTCCGCCTCAATGACCGGCCCAGGTTAAAACCCGACGAATTCACTGGCATTGGCTGACACTGTCAACCTTTTCAACACTTTGCCGTTATCCATTTGTAATCGCCAAAGTAAGGCGACGCCGTGACAGACGACCCGTCGCCACGACAGCTCTCGAAGGTCCGCATTGACCATGTTCCACCGATATAACTATAAATTCGACCAGCCAGGCGCGATGTTCGACCGTATATCGAAGACGCTTGGCAAGCGGAGCATTCTCTCGCCCGTGCTCGCACTCGTTATTTGCGGGCTGCTGCTGCTCGTCTTGCAACATCTTTCACAAGTGGTCGACTATCGTTCGATCATGCGCCAGCTGCGTCACCTGACGGCAGGTGAGTGGGCCGCGGCGCTCGGCGCGACCACGCTCAGCTATATCGCGCTAATCGGGCGGGACGCGGTCGGTTTGCGCTACCTCGGTGTGGCGGTGCCGCGCGCGGCATTGTGGATTGGCGCGACCGCGGGCTCCGCGCTCGGCAATGCGACCGGCTTCGGGGCGCTGACGGGCGGCGCCGTGCGCGTGCGCGTCTACGGGGTGTCGAACGTCACGCCGGCACAAATCGGCCGCATGACCGTGTTCACGAGCGTGTCGCTGGCGCTCGCGCTGGTGCTGATGACGGCGCTCGGCATGGTGTGCCTCGCCGACTCGTTGGCGACGATGCTGCATCTGCCGCCGCTCACGCTGCGCTGGGGTGGCGCGGCGCTGCTCGTCGTGCTCGGACTCGGGGCCGCGGCCTGCCGTCGCGACACGCGTCCGATCCGCACGCGCTGGCAGTGGCTGTCATTCGATATCCCGGCGCGCCGCGATCTGCTCGCGCAAGTGGCCCTCGCCGTGCTCGACGTGGTGGCTGCGGGTCTCGCGCTGTGGGCGCTGCTGCCGCACGCGGACGTCAGCTTCGTGACCTTCATCACCGTCTATGCCGCCGCGATGCTGCTTGGCATGATCGGCCACACCCCCGGCGGTGTCGGCGTGTTCGAAGCCGCGATGGTGTTCACGCTGAACGGCAGCGTGCAAACGCATCAGATGGTCGCCGCGCTGCTCGCTTATCGCGCGATTTACTTCGGCGTGCCGCTGATCGTTTCGGCCGCGCTGCTCGCCGGCTTCGAAGGCCGTGCGCTGAAAAGCCGCCTGCCGCTGCGGCACGCGGCAGGCGCCTACAAACTCGCACCGCTGTTCCTGAGCCTCGTGACTTTCGTCGTGGGCGGCATGCTGGTGATTTCCAGCGCGACCCCCGCGTTCTGGCAGCGCATCCGGATTCTGCGCGACGTGCTGCCGCTGTGGGTGCTCGAAAGCTCGCAGATGCTGTGCAGCGTGCTCGGCGTGCTGCTGTTGTTCGTCGCGCGCGGTTTGCTGCGGCGTCTGGATGCCGCGTGGTGGATGACCTTGCTGCTGGCGGTGCTGAGCCTCGCGCTCTCGCTCACCAAAGGTCTCGCGTTCGTGGAAGCGAGCGTGCTTGGCATGCTGATCGCGCTGCTGTTGTCCACGCGCCGCCGTTTCAACCGTCATTCGTCGCTGTTTGCCGAGCGCTTTACGGCGGGCTGGCTGGTGTCGGTGGCGATGGTGCTCGCGCTTGCCGTGTGGGTGATGCTGTTTGCGTTCCGCGACGTGCCGTACACGCGCGACCTGTGGTGGCAATTCGCTTTCGACGAACGTGCACCGCGTGCGTTGCGCGCAACCCTGGCCGCCAGCCTGTTCGCCGCCACTTTTTCCTTCTGGCAGTTGCTGCGCCCCGCGGCAGGCCGTTTCGTCATGCCCGCTCCGCAGGATCTGCAGGACGCGGCGCGCATCGTGCGTGCCCAGGAGCGCAGCGACGCGGGCCTCGCGCTGATGGGCGACAAGAGCTTCCTCTTTTCCGAATCGCGCGAAGCTTTCCTGATGTACGCAAAAAATGGCCGCACGTGGGCCGCGCTTCACGATCCGGTTGGAGCGCGCGAGGAGTGGGCAGGCCTGATCAGCAAGTTCGTCGCGCTTGCGCATGCGCACGGCGGCCGCGCCGCGTTTTATCAGGTGCGCGCCAATGCCTTGCCGCTTTATCTCGATGCCGGCCTCACGCTGATGAAGCTCGGCGAAGAAGCCCACGTGGTGCTCGACGATTTCGACCTGAAGGGCTCGCATCGCGCGCATCTGCGCTATGCGCTCAAGCGTGGCGAGCGTGACGGCTTTACCGTCGAAGTGATCGATCAGACCGATGTGCCGGCGTCGCTCGAGACGTTGCGCGAGATTTCCGACGGCTGGCTCGATAGCCGTGACGCGCGCGAAAAGAGCTTCTCGGTGGCGGCGTTTACCGACGAATACCTTGCGGCGCAATCCGTGATGCTGGTGCGCCAGAACGGCGAGCCGGCCGCGTTCGTGACTTTCATGACGACCGATATGAACACCGAAGCGACGGTCGGCGTGATGCGGCACGTGGAAAGCGCGTCGCCGTATGCGATGGAATATCTGTTCACCCAGCTGGCGCTGCATCTGAAGCAGGCGGGGTTCCGCTCGCTCAGTCTCGGCATTGCGCCGCTCTCCGGCATGCAGCCGACACCGCTCGCGTCGCGCTGGCATCGGCTGGCGGGCATCGTGTGGCGCTTCGGCGGCCGCTTCTATAACTTCCGCGGACTGCGTGCTTTCAAGAGCAAGTTCCAGCCGCATTGGGAGCCGCGCTATCTCGCGGCGTCAGGTTCGGTGGGCGTGTTCTTCACGCTCGCGGACCTGTCATTGCTGGCAGGAGGCCGGCGTTCATGACATTGCATCCGTTTTTCAGGCTCGCCGTGGCGGCGGGCCTTGTTGTTGGCAGCGCGGCCGCTTTGGCCGCAACCACCACCGTGTCCGGCGGCCGTTATGGCGACGTGACGGTGACGCAGCCGGCCGGTCCCTTGCGTGGTTTCGTGGTGCTTTACTCCGCAGCTAGCGGCTGGAGTGCCGCCGACCAGCAAACCGCCGATGCGCTGGCCAAGGCCGGGGCGTTGACCGTCGGCGTGGATACGGCGCGCTATGCGGCCAATCTGAGCGAGAAGAAGGAAGCCTGCCATCAACTGGTGGGCGACGCTGAAGCCTTGAGCCATCAACTCGAACGGCAATCGCAATCGAGCCGCTATTTCGCGCCGATCGTCGCGGGTACGGGGCAGGGCGCGACGCTGGCGATGCATGTGCTCGAACAGGCGCCGTCGAATACGGTTGCCGGCGCGGTCTCGGTCGATGCGGAGCGCACGCTGGATTCGCGCTTCCAACCGTGCCCGCCGGACCCGACGATCATCCGCGACAAGGTGCCGGGCTTCGTCGAAAAGGCGACCCCTGGCAACGGCGATCGCACGCGGCTTGTTGCCATGGTCGCGCCGCATTTGCAGACAGCGTCGACGAATGACGACGACGTCTCCGATCTGCCGCTGATCGAATTGCCCGCAGCGCATCCGAACGGCCTCATGGCGATCGTGATTTCCGGCGACGGCGGCTGGCGCGATCTCGACAAGACCATCTCGCTCGCCTTGCAGAAAGACGGTGTGTCGGTGATCGGCATCGACAGCCTCCGTTACTTCTGGAGCGAAAAGACTCCGGCGCAGACGAGTCGCGATCTCGCGCGCGTGATGCAGACTTATGGCGCGCGCTGGCATGCGGAGCATATTGCGCTCGTCGGCTATTCGTTCGGCGCCGATGTGATGCCGTTCGCCTATAACCGCCTGCCTGAAGCGCTGCGCGCGAAAGTGTCGCTGATTGCGTTGCTCGGTTTCGCGCCCGACGCCGATTTCCAGATTCGCGTGGGCGGTTGGCTCGGTATGCCGGCGAGCGACAAAGCCTTGAAGGTGCAGCCGGAATTTGCACGCGTACCGCCCACGATCGTGCAGTGCTTCTACGGTGAAGACGAGAAGGACACCTTGTGTCCGGCGTTGGCCAGCACCGGCGTCGAGGTGATTCGTACGTCGGGCGACCATCACTTCGGCCGCGACTACAACGCGCTGGAGCGTCGCATTCTGGACGCTTTCAGGAAGCAAAGCGGCGTGCGTAATTAAGGATGCTGCGCGGCGCGGCCGCCCTCGCGCGGCCTCTGGACCACGCTGCCCGATGTAACGAACAGGGATTGACAAAGCCCGTCAAGTCAACGAAGATCGAACGCATGAACTGCCTCGACATCCGTATTGCGCTGATTATTAGCACCATTCATCGAATGGTGGGTTAGCGCGCGTCTGATACGCAGTGACAAAAACCCGCCCCACGAGGCGGGTTTTTTTATGTCCGCTTTCTGCCTGCCTCCTGGTGATCTCTTTGATGATTTGTCCTTGCCGCACAGGAGCATGCCTTGCCGTTACACGAACTCAATCGGGTCGCCGAAGCCGCTGATAGCGTTGCCTTGCGCCACGACTACCTGAAGAAAACCCTGACCGCGCGCGTCTACGACGTGGCCCGTGAGACCGAACTCGAACGCGCGCCGAATCTGTCGGCACGGCTGCGCAATCCGGTTTATCTGAAGCGTGAGGACAACCAACCGGTGTTCTCATTCAAGGTGCGCGGCGCGTACAACAAGATGGCGCATATTCCGGCGGACGCGCTGGAACGGGGTGTCATTACCGCGTCGGCGGGCAATCATGCGCAGGGAGTGGCGTTGTCGGCGGCCCGGATGGGCGTGAAGGCGATCATCGTGGTGCCCGTCACGACCCCGCAGGTGAAAGTCGATGCGGTACGCGCGCATGGCGGCGCGACGGTCGAAGTCGTGCAGTTCGGCGAATCCTATAGCGACGCGTATGGACATGCCGTGAAGCTGCAGGAAGAACGCGGCCTGACGTTCGTCCACCCGTTCGACGATCCGTACGTGATCGCCGGCCAGGGCACGGTCGCGATGGAAATTCTCAGCCAGCATCAGGGCCCGATTCACGCGATCTTCGTGCCGATCGGCGGTGGTGGACTCGCCGCGGGCGTGGCCGCGTACGTGAAATCGGTGCGCCCGGAGATCAAGGTGATCGGCGTACAGACCGACGACTCGTGCGCGATGGCCGCTTCCTTGAAAGCCGGCGAACGGGTGACGCTGAATGAAGTGGGTTTGTTCTCGGACGGTACGGCAGTGAAACTGGTAGGCGAGGAAACCTTCCGCCTGTGCCGCGAATATCTCGACGACGTGCTGCTCGTGAACACCGATGCGCTGTGCGCCGCGATCAAGGACGTGTTCCAGGACACCCGCAGCGTGCTGGAGCCGGCCGGCGCGCTGGCCGTGGCCGGGGCCAAGCAGTACGCCGAGCGTGAAGGCATCGAGGACCAGACGCTGATTGCAATCACGTCCGGCGCGAACATGAACTTCGACCGCATGCGTTTCGTGGCCGAGCGTGCTGAGGTGGGTGAAGCACGTGAAGCGGTGTTCGCCGTGACGATTCCGGAAGAGCGCGGCAGTTTCCGCCGCTTCTGCGAACTGGTGGGCACGCGCAGCGTCACCGAGTTCAACTACCGGATTGCGGACGCGAATTCAGCTCATATCTTCGTCGGCGTGCAGATCCGCAATCGCAGCGAATCGGCGCAGATCGCGGGTGCATTTGAAGCGCATGGTTTTGCCACCGTCGATCTGACTTTCGATGAACTGTCGAAGCAGCACATCCGCTATATGGTCGGCGGCCGCTCGCCGCTGGCGCATGACGAACGTCTGTTCCGTTTCGAGTTTCCGGAGCGTCCGGGCGCGTTGATGAAGTTTCTGTCGTCGATGGCGCCGAACTGGAATATCAGCCTGTTCCACTATCGCAACCAGGGTGCGGACTACAGTTCGATTCTGGTGGGCATTCAGGTGCCGGAGAGCGAGAACAGCGAGTTCGAACACTTTCTCACGACGCTTGGTTACCCGTACTGGGAAGAGACGCAGAACCCGGTGTACCGCTTGTTCCTCGCATAGAAAGGCGAATTGCAGCGTGGCAGGAGACGGCGCCTGGCAAAAGACAACAGGCGCCGCTGCTCCGCTTATGAGCGAGCGTGCTTACCCTGCCAGACTTTGCCGAAATGCACGGACATATACACACCTAAGACCAGCGCGCCTGCAAATACCGCGAGGCAGTTTGCATTCACACCGATCGTGACAGGCTGCCGCGTAAGCAGATAGAGGCCGGCCAGCAGATTGAAATATCCCCACAGTACGTTGACCAGTGGCGACGAATCGCCGACACCCCGCGGTTTCGCGAAAGGTGTCGGAAACGGCTCGCCGCGCAGGCCGCTCGCGAGGTGCGGGACGCAATTGCACAGAAACGCGCCAGAGAAAAACAGGGCGAGATAGCTCATGGATTGGTTTGTCTGGTTAGCGAAAAACGTGATCGGTCGGCAAGGGCTGCGCCGCAATTATGCGAGGATATCCTCGCAAAATATAGTAGAGGATGCCCTCGCATAAGTCAAACCCGGCCAGACCGGATTGCGGATGGCGAACAACGGCGCACGCGGGGTGCTGCGTCATTAATCTTGGCCGTCGCTAGCCGCGGGGTTAACATGCACGCTGAAATTCACCTCACAATGCGAAGCGACGCTCGCAAAAAACAGCAGTTAAAACTCTCCGATATGGCAACGACACTTTCCAGCGGCGCGCAGGAGCCGAAACGACAACGGGGGCATCTGCGGGTCGCGGCAATCATGGAAGCGGGCGTCGCGGTGTTCACCGAGAAGGGCTATGACGCGGCCACCATGACTGAGATCGCCGCGCGCTCGAACACCGCGATTGGCTCGCTGTACCGGTTTTTCCCGTCCAAAGAATCGTTGGCGGATGCATTGCTTTCGCGCTATGTGGAGGACACGACGAGCAGCTTTACCGCGCTCGCCGATCAGGCGTCGGCAATGACGCCGGGGCAGCTCGCCGATGCGTTCGTCGATTTCATGCTGTCGCTGCAATCGCAGCGCAGTCTGGCTGTCGCACTTGTCGATTCGCGCGGTGGCAGCGACGAGCGGCGCGCGCGTTTTCGCGAAACGACGCGCGGCAGCATCGCCACGATTTTGCGTAACGCGATTCCGCATCTGACGAAGGCGCAGTCCGAGACGAAGGCGGTGGTGCTGCTGCATGTGCTCAAGGCAGTCGCCGGGGCCAACGACGAGAAGCCCGCAGTGCGGCGGAGGTTGCTTGCCGAGATCCGGAAATTGACCAGGGTTTACCTCGAGGCTACGCAAAGCGACGCGGACGATCGGTTATCGGCCGAGTAAGCGCAACAGCCGTCTGGGCAACGGGATGGCGCATTTGCGCGTCTCCCGCCTGCTCAAACCGGCACCCCGGTTATCTCGAAACTAGATACTGCATATCCTCCATATCGCGTTGCGCGATACAGCGCATGATCGTCAAACTGCGTGCATATCAAACGCCGCATTCAGGAGACAACTCATGCGCACCCAAGTTGGCATCATCGGTGCCGGGCCTGCAGGCCTGCTTCTTTCCCATCTTCTTCACTTGCGCGGCATCGACTCAGTCGTGCTCGAATCGCGCACTCGCGAACAGATCGAATCGACCATCCGTGCCGGCGTACTCGAACAGGGCACGATGGACCTGCTCACCGAGGCAGGTGTCGGCGCGCGCATGAAGGCCGAAGGGGCACTGCACCACGGCTTTGAACTTGCTTTCGAAGGCAAGCGGCGCCGTATTGATCTGACCGGGCTCACCGGCCGTTCGATCACGGTCTACGCGCAGCACGAAGTCATTAAGGATCTGGTCGCCGCGCGTCTGGCTGCAGACGGGGCCTTGCGTTTCGGCGTGACAGAGACGTCGCTGCATGGCATCGATACCGATCAGCCGTCGATCCGCTACCGCCACGAAGGCGAAGCGTGCGAATTGCAGTGCGACTTCGTGATCGGCTGCGACGGCTCGCAGGGTGTGTCGCGTGCATCGATTCCGCAAGCCTTGCGCAAAGATTTCGAACGCGTCTATCCGTTCGGCTGGTTCGGCATTCTGTGCGAAGGGCCGCCGTCGTCGGAAGAATTGATCTACGCGCGGCACGATCGCGGTTTTGCGTTGGTCAGCACGCGTTCGGCGAATGTGCAGCGCATGTATTTCCAATGCGATCCCAAGGATTCCGTCGACAACTGGTCCGACGATCGCATCTGGGCCGAACTGCACGCGCGCGTTGATTCGCACGACGGCCAGCACATCGTGGACGGCAAGATCTTCCAGAAGAATATTGTCGGCATGCGCAGTTTCGTGTCGGCGACGATGCAACACGGCCGGCTCTTTCTCGCCGGCGACGCCGCGCATATTGTGCCGCCCACCGGCGCGAAGGGTATGAATCTCGCCGTTGCCGATGTGCGTGTGCTGACCCAGGCGCTGAACGCGTTCTACGTCGAAAATCGCACCGATCTGCTCGACAGTTACAGTGCAACCGCGCTCAAGCGCATCTGGCGCGCGGAGCATTTCTCGTACTGGATGACGAGCATGATGCACCGCATTGAAGGTGCATCGCCGTTCGAACAGCAGTTGCAGGTGGCCGAACTCGAATACGTGACCACGTCGCGTGCGGCGGCTACCGCGATGGCGGAGAACTACGTGGGCATCGCCGTCGTATAAGAAGGATGGAGATCTGCGCGCGCAGCTTTGTATTGCCAGCGTTTATAGAATGCGCGCTGCAAATCTTTGCTCAGACGAACCCCCGCCGAACCCCGCGCACGCCGGCAAACCCTTGATGGGCAGGCTCCCGCCATTGTCGTGTCAAAAGCAACACTGAATTCAGGAATGGAGGATTTATCCGCGCCTGATTGACCCCTAGACTCCTTCCACCGACTGCGCGACATGTGACATCTGCAGTGCGTGTAAGACACTCTCTAGAGGTGGTTTCATGAAATCGCTCATCAAAGCTGTTGCTATTGCAGTTGTTCTCGGCGCCCCGATCGCTTCGTTTGCGCAATCGAATCAACCGGCCTCGCAAAACGCGCAGGGTACGCAAGCGCAGGTTTCCACGCAGCAGGGCGCTGCTCAAGCCGACACTAGCGGTTATGGTTCGGCCAGTCGCGGCACGTGGCAAGCAGGTCGCGGCGGTGAAACGACGGTAAGCTCGTATTCGCCGCCGATCTATAACGCGCGGTAAGGGCGTAACGAAAGCGCACAACGAAATGCGCGGATCATTGCGGCGCTGTTAGGCTTGTTCAAAATCTGCGAGTTGAAAATAAGAGGCCGGTCATTGGAACAAGTCCAATGACCGGCCTTTTTTCATGGCCGTCACACGGTTATGGCGTGCGCAACAAGGTCATCTCGTTGCGCAGCAGGGCATGAAGGTCTTCATCGGTGGGCCGCGTACCCCAGTGCCGCGCGCCGGCCACTGACGCAATCGCGATCCACGAATGAGGGGGAAACCATTCGCGGAGCACGGCGCCGTCCTGACGCAAACACAATTGGCCGGTTTGTTCGCTGTATTCGGCGGAGATGAGCGTGCCGTCGATTTGTGCGCTTACACGCCGTGGATCGCTGCGTTGCAAATCGTCGCTCCTAAAAAGGTGTGGCGCGAATGCCTGCGCGTGCCGGTGTCAGTGACGCTGCTCCGGCCCATGCATTAGTGGTCGCCCCGACCGTGGTCATCGCCATGGCCGTGCCAATCGCCATGGTCGCCGTCGTGCCCGTGCCCGTGCCAGTCGCCGTGCGGGCCGTCGCGATAGCCGCGCGCGTCATGCCACTCGCGCTCGTGATGGCGTTCTTCCCACTCTCGGCGTTCCCAGTAGCGGTGGCCGTCGTAATAGCGCTCGCCGTACCAGCCCGGACTCACTACGACCACTGGCGGAGGGGGTGCGTAGACAGGCGGAGGCGGCGCATAGACCGGCTCAGGCGCATAGGCCACGCCCGGAATGCCGATGTTGACCCCGACATCGACGTGCGCCAGCGCGACAGAAGATGCACCGATCCCCAGACCTGCAACGATCGCCATGGACAGCCAGCGGTTTCGTGAATTGCTCATGTTTTATTCTCGGGTTTTACGATTGAGAGTGGAGTGCGCCGTTCGGGCAGCGCTTAGTAATTAGTAATGGTCGTGATCGTGGTAGTGGTCATGGTCGTGATAGCCGCCCTCCGGCACGACGATGCAACCGCCCAATGCACTCCCGAGGGTGACAGCCAACAGCACCAGCGCGAAAATTCGTTTCATGACGTTGCCTTCCTTTTACGTTTGATCGAACTCTACTGAGCGACTGGATTACCGGTGTGTTCGTGTGTAACAGGACGTGTCGATTCATTCGCGTGCCAGCCACGCATGTGACACGGTATGGGGACGCGTTGCAGCGCTGCGACTAGTCGGTCCGCCAGGAAGAAATCGGTGGGCAACCCGTTGAGCGCGCTATGAAAAACGTCGGGCCTTCATGCATCCGCGGTGCTCGGGCAGGTTGAAACACATGCATATGAACAACTGGAGCGAGCAGAGCGTGGCAGCTCTGCACACGTATGCTTGACGGATACATTCAGTTGCAGACTAGGGATGTGAGCGGACCTGATGTGTTGTGATTTGCACTTTCTCGATGGTCGCTGATGTGTTTCCGTCTCATACGCGTGAAGGAAATGGTCAAACGCGGCATCAGCTTTTCTTAAGGTTTGATCCGTAGCATCTTGCGTCAGTGCGCCCAGAATGCGTGTATCTTCGGTGCAAATAAGCTTTCTCCACCCAATGGCTTCACTGCCACTAACACATTCTCATGACCATGCGAACGGACCCGGCTAGTTTCTCGCGCTATGCATCAGGCTATGACGGTGTAGCCAGGTTTCTTCACTGGCTGGTGGTTTTATTGATCGCCGCGCAGTTCGTGATCGGTTGGACCATGCCGGATATTCATAAGGACACGAAGCCCGATGGTTTGATCGCGTGGCATCTCGGCGTGGGGGCAACGCTGATTGCAGCGGTGGTGGTGAGAATCGTCTGGCGTCTCACGCACACGCCCGCGCCTGCATCGCTGTCACCTTTCTTCCGTGTCGTTTCGCACATCACGCACGGTCTTCTTTATCTTGCGCTGGTGGCTGTGCCTTTGCTTGGATGGGCCAACGCGTCTTCGCGTGGATGGTCCGTCAAGCTGCTCGGCATATTGCCGTATCCCAGCATCTCGGCGGTCGGCTCGCCAGTGGGGCATGAAATGGGCGACATTCATGGCTATCTGGCCTGGGTGTTGTTCGCGCTGATTGCACTGCATATCGTGGCGGCGCTGTTTCATCGTTTCGTGCTCAAGGATCAGACGTTGCAGCGGATGCTGCCGTGATTCGTTAGCGTGCGTTAGCGGTTTGTCGTTCTCGTGTGAGTCGCGTTCCGTCCGCGGCTAGCTGCGTCCACCAATATCCTCCCCGATGCCTGGATCGTGGCGGTTTCGACGTCATTGCATCGGCGCGCGATCGCCACTCCCGAGTGCGTGATAAGCACATAAAAAACAAGTCTTTTACGCGCGCCGCTAACACTGGTTAGATCGGAGGACCGACTGTTTGTCAGTCATTCAGGTCCAACCGCATCTCTTGCCGGTCAGCCATGAGCACACTTACCGAAGCATTCAACCCGGATTCCGCGGGGCGGCCATCCGTGGGGCGGCCGTCCACTGCGCGTTCCGCAGCGGCTTCCGTGCACCTTCCTCCTGCATGGCCCGCGCCGTTGTTCCCATCGCGGCGTGACGGCCGCTCGCTCGACGCGAGCGTTCGTGCTGCAATTCACTCGGCGTTCACCGCCAACCCGTGCCTGAAAAGTTGGCCCGCGCACGCAATCGACGCGTTATGCGACGCCGGCCAATTGCGCACCTGGACCAACGGCGAGTTGATCTTCGCACGCGATGAAGCCTGCGACGACATCCAGGTCGTCCTCTCCGGCGCGATCGAAATGAGCTGGACCAACTCAGCCGGCGTGCGCGCGGTAGCGGTGTACATGTGGCCGAACGAAGTCATCAACTTCATTCCGGTGATGGACCGGCGCGGCTCGATGCACGACCAGCGCGCGCACGGCTCGACGACGCTCTTCCACATTCCCGGCAGCGCACTATTCGAGCTGTTCGCTCGCGAGCCCGCGTTGTTGCGCAACGTGCTCGATCTGATCTGCCTGCGAAGCCGGGCGTTGCATAGCCGGATGGGCAAGACGGCGCTGGCCGGATTTCGCGCGCGCCTCGCTGATCAGTTACTCGGGCTTGCCGAATGGCACGGCAAGAAAACGGAGCGGGGCGTGGAGCTGACGATCAAGCTCTCGCAGGAGGACCTCGCGGCGTTATTGGCGGCTTCCCGGCAAAGCATCAATAAGGAACTGCGTTGGCTGGTGCAGCAGGGCATCGTGGACGTGCGCTATAGCCGGATCACCGTGATCGATATGGACGCATTGCGGGAAGTAAGCGACGCCGCGTGAGAAAACTGATAACGATATAAAAAGCGCTTCTATCAAGTGTCCAAAGCGCGATAGATTCGCGGCGCTCACCCTGCCGATAATGGTTCATCGATTCAGCAGGCCGAGCCGCCCAGATGTTGATTCAAGCGGTGCGCTGACCTGTCTCGTCCTTAAACCCAGGAGTTGCATCGCATGTCGAATCTCAGTCTCGCGACGTCCAACGCATTGGACATTCATCCCGTCACCGGCCGCATCGGCGCGGAAATTCGTGGCGTGCGCCTGTCGGGGCAGCTCGAATCGGCAACGATAGAAGCGATTCGCGCCGCGCTGGTACGTCACAAGGTGATCTTTTTCCGCGGCCAGACGCATCTGCAGGATGCCGATCAGGAAGCCTTCGCCAAGCTGCTCGGTGAACCGGTCTCGCATCCCACGGTGCCGGTGGTGGACGGCAGCGACTATCTGCTCGAACTCGATTCACATCGCGGCGGCCGCGCGAACTCGTGGCATACGGATGTGACTTTCGTCGATGCATATCCGCAAGCGTCGATCCTGCGCGGTGTGACGATTCCTGAAGTGGGCGGCGATACCGTCTGGGCCAACACCGCCACCGCCTACGACGATCTGCCGCCACCGCTCAAAGCGCTCGCCGAGCAACTGTGGGCCGTGCACAGCAATGAATACGACTACGCGAGCTACGGCAACGTCGGCGAACGCGGGCGAGATGCCGAAGCGCTCAAACGCTACCGCGAAGTATTCGTGTCGACACGCTATGAGACCGAGCATCCGGTCGTGCGCGTGCATCCGGAATCCGGCGAAAAGACGCTGATTCTCGGTCATTTCGTGAAGAGCTTTGTCGGCCTCACGCCGAGCGCATCGGCGCATGTGCTGGAACTGCTGCAGGCCTACGTGACGCGTCTCGAGAACATCGTGCGCTGGCGCTGGCAGACGGGCGATGTCGCGATCTGGGACAACCGTGCGACGCAGCACTATGCGGTCAACGATTACGGCGATGCTCACCGCGTGGTGCGTCGCGTGACGCTGAAGGGTGACGTGCCGGTGAGCGTAGACGGTCGCCGTAGCTTTACGCGCAGTGTCGAACCGAATCCTGCTGCGAAGGCTGCCTGAACGTCGCGGACCGCTTATGAATGCGCCCCGCGGAATTTCATCGAATTTCTGCGGGGCGCCTGCGTTTTCAGCCCAGCCCTTCAACGGGTACACGCTCCGGCGCCGTTGCTTCACGATAGCCGAGCCGCGTCGAGATCGCGAGCCCCGATTCCTTGAGTAGCGCAACGTAGTGCGATTTCGTGTCGGCGCCGCAGCGCATCGTCGGAAACGAAATCGACAGGCCGGCGATCACGCGGCCAAAGCGGTCGAACACCGGCACCGCGAGACACTGCAGTCCTTCTTCCTGTTCCTCGTTGTCCTCGCCGTAGCCTTGCTCGCGAACGCGCGGCAGGATGCTCAACACGGCGTCGGCACAGGCGAGCGACTTTTGCGTCGACTTGCGAAATTCGACATGCGAGAGGACTTCGCGCGCTTCGGCCGGGTCCATCCACGCAAGCAGCACCTTGCCGATTGCCGTGCTGTGCAGGGGATTACGGCGGCCAATGCGCGACTGCATGCGCAGCCCGTAATCGGCGTCGATCTTATGGATGTAGATGATGGCGTCTTCGTCGAACGCGCCGAGGTGGACCGCCTCGCGCGTCACCTGTCCGATGCGGCGCATCTCGACGTCTGCCTCGCGCACCAGATCGACGCTTTCCAGCGCCTTCGCGCCGAGTTCGAACAGGCGGATCGTCAAGCGGTAGCGCTCGGTTTCGATTTCCTGCGTCACATAGCCGAGCGCTTTCAGCGTCTGGATCACGCGGTGCACGGTGGTCTTTGACATGCCGAGCCGCTGCGACAATTCGCTGATGCCGATCTGCCCGCTGTCGCCGATCGCGCCAAGAATCGCGAAGACTCTGCCGATCGACGAGGCCGATTCGCCTCGCTCGTTAGCCATGCCGCCCGCGCTATCCGCTTCCGGCATGTTTGCGTCGTCATCGTCTTTGCGCTGCTTGCCCATTGCTGCCATGTCCGTGATTCCCTGTTGATGCCAAACTGATCCAGGTCCGCTCACTGCCGGATGCCGATCGCCCTCAGTGCCGAGAGCATACCGCGTCGCGCGAGCCGCGTGACCTCTGCAGCCATCACGCTAGCGCGCGAGCCAGCCGCCGTCCACTGCAAGCGTATGGCCATGCACATAGTCCGACGCGGACGACGCGAGGAACACGACCGGTCCCGCGAGATCCGCCGGCGTACCCCAGCGGCCCGCCGGAATACGTCCGATGATTTCATCGTTACGCTGCGCGTCGCTGCGCAGCGCCGCCGTGTTCGCGGTGGCCATATAGCCCGGCGCGATTGCGTTCACGTTGATGCCCTGCGCGGCCCACTCGTTCGCAAGCAGCCGCGTGAGACCGAGCACGCCGCTTTTCGACGCCGTATACGACGCCACGCGGATGCCGCCCTGAAACGACAGCATCGACGCGACGTTGATGATCTTGCCGCCGCTTGCCTGCTTCACGAACTGCCGCGCCACGGCCTGCGAAAGAAAGAAGAGGCTCTTCAGGTTGACGTCCATGACGGCGTCCCAGTCGTCTTCGCTGAAGTCGAGCGCGTCCTCGCGGCGGATGATGCCCGCGTTGTTCACAAGCACGTCGACGCGGCCGAACGCTTCGACTGCGGCGCGCACGATGTCGTCAACCGGAGCGATCGAGGCGAGGTCGGCGCGCACATCCGCGAAGCGGCGTCCCGTCGCTGCGACGTGGGCGGCCGTATCGCCGGCGTCCGCGCGGCTCACGCCGACGATGTCGCAGCCAGCCGTGGCGAGCGCGATGGCCATGCCGGCACCGAGGCCCGCATTGCTGCCGGTGACGATGGCGACCTTACCGGTCAGATCGAAGCTGTTCACTATGCGTAGGTCCTCGATGCCGTTGAGGTATCTGCTATCCAGAATGGAAACATGCGTGCCGTCAGCGCAGATCGCGCACCGCAATGTGATCCATGTCGCTGAACACCTGGTTCTCGCCGACCATGCCCCAGATGAACGTGTACGCACGCGTGCCGACGCCCGAGTGAATCGACCAGCTCGGCGAGATCACGGCCTGCTCGTTATGCACAAGGATGTGCCGCGTTTGGTTCGGTTCGCCCATCATGTGGAAGACGGCTGCGTCGTCGGCGACGTTGAAATAGAAATACACCTCCATGCGACGCTCGTGCGTGTGGCACGGCATCGTGTTCCAGAGGTTGCCCGGCTCAAGCTTGGTCATACCCATCGAGAGCTGGCAGGTAGGCAGAACCTCGGGAACGATGAACTTGTAGATGGTGCGGCGATTGCTCGTGGCGGGGTCGCCGAGCGTTTCGGGCGACGCTTGTGCGAGCGAGATCGTGCGGGTGGGATGCGACTCGTGCGCGGGCGCGCAGTTCAGGTAGAACTTGGCGGGCCGCGCCGCGTCGTCGCTGCCGAACGCGACGGCCTGTTTGCCCTTGCCGATGTAGATCGCCTCTTCGTTGCGCACCGTATAGCGCGTGCCGTCCACGTCGACCCAACCATCGCCGCCGATATTGATCGCGCCCAGTTCGCGGCGCTCCAGCAGATAGCCGACGCCAATTGCCTTGCCGAGCAAACCAGGCACCTCGACTGCGCGCGTAGCCGGCCACACGCCGCCCACGATGATGCGATCGATATGGCTGTACGTGAGCCGCAGCGCGTCGCGTTCGAACACGTCTTCGATGAGGAACTGCTTGCGCAACCCGGCGGTATCCAGCGTCTTCGCGTGTTCGCTGTTGATGCTCTGTCGCACTTCCATTGCTCTTGTCTCCGATCGGATGGGGTGTCTAGCCGTGCCGTTTTACGACGGCGTTCTGTTCTCGACTGTAGCGCAGAATTCTAAATATGGAACAGCGGTCCGAAAATATTGCACTGCCACATCAAGCGTGGCAAGCCTTCTTAATGACACGCGGGTAAACGATGATCAGGAAGTCTATCAAAAACGGAACGTTGTTCCTATCGCGGTGCTATATTGCGCCGAAAGGGGAGACGCCCGGCGCAAGAACGGGACATTAATCGGGTAATCCACCCGGCAACTGGACGCAAAGTCCATGGAGGAGGCATGAAGCTCAAGAAGGCCATCGACCGCATTCCAGGCGGCCTGATGCTGGTGCCGCTGCTGCTCGGCGCCTGTGTCCACACGTTTGCGCCGGGAGGAGGGAAGTACCTCGGGTCGTTCACCAATGGCTTGATTACCGGCACCGTGCCGATTCTGGCGGTGTGGTTCTTCTGCATGGGCGCGACGATCGACCTGCGGGCAACCGGCGTCGTGCTGCGCAAGTCGGGCACGCTGCTCGTGACCAAAATGGTGGTGGCGTGGATTGCGACGATCGTTGCTTCGCACTTCATTCCGATCGACGGCGTCAAGGCGGGCCTGTTCGCGGGCCTCTCGGTGCTCGCGATCACGACGTCGATGGACATGACCAATGGCGGTCTCTATGCAGCCGTGATGCAGCAATACGGCAGCAAGGAGGAGGCGGGCGCGTTCGTCCTGATGTCGATCGAATCGGGGCCGCTCGTCAGCATGATTATTCTCGGCGCGACGGGCGTTGCATTCTTCGAGCCGCGGCTGTTCGTCGGCGCGGTGCTACCGTTCCTGATCGGCTTCGCGTTGGGTAACCTGGACAGCGAATTGCGCGAGTTCTTCGGCCGCTGCGTGCATCCGCTGATTCCGTTTTTCGGCTTCGCGCTCGGCAACGGTATCGACCTGAATGTGATCGTCACGAGCGGCTTGCCAGGCATCGTGCTGGGCCTCGGGGTGATCGTCGTGACGGGCATTCCGCTGATCCTCGCGGACCGCTGGATCGCGGGCGGCAATGGGGCGGCGGGGTTGGCGGCTTCGTCGACGGCCGGGGCCGCGGTGGCGAATCCGGCGATCATCGGCGAGATGATTCCGCGCTTCAAGCCGCTGGTGCCGGCGGCGACGGCAATGGTGGCGACGGCGTGTCTCGTGACCGCGATTCTGGTGCCGATTCTGACCGCGCTTTGGGTGCGCCGGCATCATGCACGCGATGCGCTGCGTGAGGAGTTTGCGGTAGCGACCACGCCGCCGCAGCCACTCAATGAGCGGGACGTGCAC
Source organism: Paraburkholderia sp. SECH2 (assembly GCF_030464795.1). Lineage (NCBI taxonomy): Bacteria > Pseudomonadati > Pseudomonadota > Betaproteobacteria > Burkholderiales > Burkholderiaceae > Paraburkholderia > Paraburkholderia sp. SECH2. The sequence goes on along the minus strand of NZ_JALPRH010000026.1, from coordinate 14,669 downwards.
GTTTGAAGGAGTAGGGCGGGCGGCTGGTTTGCGCCTCAACGCGATGAAGTACAACGAGTCACATGACGTGGAGGCGGGGCTTCACCGCCCCAGCTTCCTCTCCAGCATCGCCTTAACCTCCGCCCACTCTTCATCGATGATGCTAAAGCGCACCGAATTGCGCTTGCGTCCATCCGGCATGATCCGCTCGTGCCGGACAATCCCTTCCTGTTTCGCGCCGATCCGCAGAATCGCCGCTCGTGATTTCTCGTTGAGCTCGTCGGTCGTGAACTGCACGCGCACGCACTGCATTGCTTCGAACGCATGACTCAGCAGTAGGTACTTCGCCTCCGTGTTCGCCGGTGAGCGCTGCACCGATTCGCCCAGCCACGTGTGGCCGATTTCCAGCTTCCGGTTCACCCGGTCGATTTTCCAGAACCGCGTGCTGCCGACAATCGCCCCGGTATCGCGCCTCACGATCACAAACGGCATTACGGTGCCGGCCGCACGCCCATCGAGCGCGGTTGCCATATAGCTGCCGACGGTTTCAGGACCCGGCACGACAGTCAGCTTCATATTCCACAATTGCCCATCCGCTGCGGCGTCCAGCAGCGCCTGGGCGTGTTCCGGCAGAAGTGGCCTGAGTTCGACGGCCTGTCCGATCAGTATGGGTTGCATGACGTGAGGAATGTGGGGAACGTGAGCGAGAAGTTGCAATAAACAAAAAAGTCCGCGAACGAGCGCTCGCGGACCTGGCACAGCAATCAATCAGGCGGGCGAAGTCAGAAACCTCGCCCTGAACCGAAAACCTGACGACGGTCTTCGGCGGTTTAAGCCGCAGTCACCGAAACCGACTTGGTAACCAGATAGGCTTCCATCGCTTCCGGGCCGCCTTCAGAGCCATAGCCCGAATCCTTCACGCCGCCAAACGGCATTTCCGGCCAGGGCGTGGCAGGCTGGTTGATCCACAGCATGCCGACTTCCATCTGTTGCGACAGCAGATGCACGTTGCGGAACGATTTCGTGAACGCATAACCCGCGAGACCAAACGGCAGGCGATTCGCTTCGGCGATCGCTTCTTCGAGCGTGTCGAAACCGCGGATCGCGGCGATCGGGCCGAACGGCTCGTTGTTGAACACGTCCGAGTCGAGCGACACGTTGGTCAGCACGGTCGGTGCGAAGAAGTTGCCTTCCGAGCCCACGCGTTCGCCACCGGTCTCGACCTTCGCGCCGGTCTTGCGTGCGTCGTCGAGCACCTTGCTCATCGCGGTGAGACGGCGCGCATTGGCGAGCGGTCCGATGGTTGTGCCTTCCGCCAGACCGTCGCCGAGCTTGAGGCCTTCAGCATGCTTGACGAGCGCCGCAGCGAATTCTTCGCGGATGCTGTTGTGCACCAGAAAGCGCGTCGGCGAGATGCAGACCTGGCCGGCATTGCGGAACTTCGCGGCGCCCGCGGCCTTGATGGCCAGCGCCACGTCGGCGTCTTCGGCCACGATGACAGGCGCATGACCGCCCAGCTCCATCGTTGCGCGCTTCATGTGGGAGCCCGCCAGCGCGGCCAGTTGCTTGCCGACCGGCGTCGAACCGGTGAACGTGACCTTGCGGATCACCGGATGCGGGATCAGGTAGCTGGAAATCTCCGCCGGGTCGCCGAACACGAGGCCGACCGTACCGGCCGGCACACCGGCTTCAACGAACGCCTGCAGCAGCGCCGCCGGCGACGCCGGGGTTTCTTCCGGCGCCTTGACGAGGAACGAGCAGCCGCTCGCGAGCGCCGCGCTCAGCTTGCGCACGACCTGGTTGACCGGGAAATTCCACGGCGTGAAGGCCGCCACCGGGCCGATCGGCTCCTTGAGCACGGTTTGCTGCACTGCGAGATTGCGCGGCGGCACGACCCGGCCGTAGACGCGGCGGCCTTCGTCGGCGAACCATTCGATGATGTCCGCGGCGGACAGCATTTCGACGCGCGCCTCGGCGAACGGCTTGCCCTGTTCCTGCACCATCAGGCGGGCGATGTCGGAAGCACGTTCGCGCACGAGCGCCGCGGCCTTGCGCATGGTAGTGGCGCGTTCGTTGGCCGGAATCTTGCGCCAGGCTTCGAAACCGCGTTGTGCGGCGGCCAGCGCGCGATCCAGATCAGGGATGCTGGCGTGAGCCACCTTGCCGATGGGCTTGCCGGTGGCAGGGTTGATGACGTCGAGGGTTTTGCCGCTGGCTGCGTCGCACCATTCGCCATTGATCAGAAGACGGGTGTCGGTATAGCTCGAGGTGGCCATGCTGGGTTCCTGTAAGTGGGGAGAACGATAGGTCGCGCGGCCGTGATGCATTGGGCTGACGCTGCGCGGCCAAGGATGGACTGCCGATAGCAGTCATCTTATCTGATTGCGCGCAATCGCATCGGCGCAGAGCCCACGGGCGACGGGCGGCACGGGCTTTGCTACTCCGATTGCCGCGGTGGACAAACGGGTAGCTGAGGGTTACGTGAGCGGCGCCGCGCAAACAGGCGTAAAGTCAAGCAGCAGTAGCAAGAACCGGCGCAAGCTGGTGAATGCAACCCAATCAACCAAGGTGCAAACGAGGAATCGACATGCCAACCGGTACAGTGAAGTGGTTCAATGACGCAAAGGGCTTTGGCTTTATCACACCGGACGACGGTGGCGAGGATCTGTTTGCCCATTTCTCGGAAATTCGCAGCGAAGGGTTCAAATCGCTGCAGGAAAACCAGAAGGTCAGCTTCGAAATCAAGCAGGGACCGAAGGGCAAGCAGGCGGCGGACATCAAGCCGGTGTAAAAGCAGTGACCGGTCCGCGCGCGCAGGCGGGCGGACCGGGAGTGGTTGATCGCGCCCAACCGCGATGTGCTCGCGCTTCTAACGCACGACGCGAGTCGGGTTACGCGTAAGCGTTTCGCGTCTCACCCATCCCATCGAGCAATTCGTTTCGCACGCCGGCGAGCGCCGTGTCGCGCCGGTCACGCGGATGCGCTGCGGCTACGTCGATGTCGCGCACCAGCCGGGCGCCACGCTGACCCGCCGTGTTGAGCAGCAGGACGCGATCGGACAGATACAGCGCCTCATCCAGATCATGCGTGACGATCAGCGCCGCGGTGCCGTGCGCGCGCGTCAGAGACAGCAAGAGGTCCTGCAGACGCATGCGGGTCATCGCGTCGACGGCGCTAAACGGCTCGTCGAGCAGCAACAGGTCGGGCTGGGAGAAGAGGCCGCGCGCGAGCGCCACGCGTTGCGCCATGCCGCCCGAAAGCTGCTTGGGCAACGCCGCGCCGGTGCCGGCCAGACCGACCTCATCGAGCAGTTGGTCCACACGCGGGTCCGCACCTCGCCGTGGACCGGCGGAAAAGGCGATGTTGTCGGCCACGCTCAGCCACGGCAGCAGCCGCGGCTCCTGAAAGATCACGCCGAGGCGCGGCGAAGGGCCGTCTTGCGCCAGCCCGTCGAGCAAAATCTCTCCCTCGAAGTCACGATCGAGGCCGGCCAGCACGCGCAGCAACGTGCTCTTGCCACAGCCGCTCGGGCCGACCAGGCTCACGATCTCTCCACGCCGGATACCGAACGTCACGCGTTCGAGCACCGCGCGCGCTTCGTAGCGCTTGCTCACGGCACGAACCTGGAGCAGCGGCGCCTGACTTGAAAGATCTGCCGCGTTCAACGCGCACCTCGCGAGGAAGATGGTTCGTCCGCGGTATCGCGCCATGACAGCACGCGCGCTTCAATCGTTTTAAGAATGCTGTCGCTGAGCTTGCCGAGCAGTGCGAGCAACAGAATTGCGCCGAACACGAGATCGGGCCGGCCAGTTTCGCGGCCATCGCTCAGCAGATAACCGAGGCCGCGAGTGGCGGCAATCAGTTCGGCGGCGACCATGAACATCCACGCGAGACTCAAGCCCGTGCGCAGTCCGGTGAAGATCTGCGGCAATGACGCGGGCAACAGGATGCGCGTGAATAGCGCCCGCGGACTCAACCGGTTGACTTCGCCGAGTTCGATCAGTTTTCTGTCGACGCCACGAATGCCCGCCACGACGCTCAACTGCACCGGAAAAAACGCGCCGATGGCAACGAGCGTGATTTTCGGCGCCTCGTCGATGCCCATCCACAGCAGCAGAATCGGCACCCAGGCGAGCGACGGAATCGCGCGCAGGGCCTGAAACGCAGGGTCGAGAAGGGCGTCGAGGCGGCGGCTCAAACCCATCGCCCCACCGAACAGAAGGGCGAGTGCGGAGCCGATGCCGAAACCCGCGAGTACGCGCATCGAGCTGGCGCCGATGTGGCGGGCCAGACGCTCACCGCCCAGTTGCCACAGCGTTTCAGCAATCGTGCTCGGCGCCGGCACGAGGTGCGCCGGCAACACCGACGCACGCACCAGCACTTCGATCGCGGCAAGAAAGGCAAGCGGCAGGATCAATCCGGCAATACGCCAGCGCTTGAGCGGGTCGCGCGGGCGCGGCGCGACCCGCGTTGCATCGGCGGCTTGCGGCGCGCGATGCCTCGCGTGTTCATCCGTTGTGTGCGATCGGTGCTGAAGTCCGAGCGATTCGTCAGTAGCCATGGGAGTCGGTCGGAGGGTCATCGGGAGCGGTGGGCGCACCGGCTCACTGGCCGCTGTTCGCGGCGATAACAGGTTGCGCCGTCTTCACGTCGATCAAGGCGTCGATGACCTGATTCAGATCTGTGCCCGGTTTCACCAGTTGCTCCTGCGTGAGAATCGGCGCGGCCGCCTTGAGCGCGGCAAGTTGCTGAGTGCCCGGCTGCGGATGACTGAAATCGTTGCGGCTCAGTTGCAGTTTGGCGACCGGCAGCGACAGCTTCGATTCTTCCGAGATGATCTTCGCAGTTTCGTCCGGATGCGCGGCGATCCACAGGCGCGCTTTTTCGTACACCTTGAGCACCTGCGCGAGCGTCTCGGGATGATCGCGAATGAAATCCTCGCGGGCGTCGAGCAGGCCCCACGTATTGAAGTCGACGTTGCGATACAGCAGCTTCGCGCCGTCGTCGATTTGCGCGGCGGCCATGTGCGGATCGAGGCCGGCCCAGGCGTCCACCTGGCCGTTGGCGAGTGCGGTGCGCCCGTCCGGATGCTGAAGGTTGACGATCTCCACGTCGTCGCGCGAGAGGCCCGCGGTGTGCAGCGCGCGTAGTGTGAAGAGGAACGGGTCCGTGCCCTTGGTGGCGGCGATCTTCTTGCCCTTCAGGTCCGCGAGGGTTTTGATCGGCGAGTCCTTGCGCACCACGAGAGCGGTCCATTCCGGGCGCGAGAAAACGTACACTGCGCGAATCGGGTTGCCGTTGGCTTTGGCGAGCACGGCGGCCAGACCCGCCGTCGAACCAATGTCGATCGCACCGCTGTTCAGATACTCGAGCGCGCGATTGCTGCCGAGGCTCAGCACCCATTTGACCTCGGTGTGCTGCGGCGCGAGTTCCTGCTCGAGCCAGCCGTTGCGCTTGATGACGAGGCTTTCCGGTGAATAGTAAGCGTAGTCGAGTTTCAGTTCGGCCGGCGGCGCGGCGCGTGCGATACCCGGTGCAAGGAGGGCGAGCGTGGCCGTTGCCGCGATCAGCAACGCGCTCAGGCCGGCTTGCAGACGTCGCGCATGCCGCGGGTGTAAGGAAATCGAAGAAAGCGAAAAGCGCGCCGTGCCCCGCGGGATTTTCATTGACTGGTCCTGTGATGGTCGTTTAGTTGTGACCGATCAATGTAGTCAATGCGCATGCCGAACTGAACGAATAAAAACTCACAATCAAAGCAGGTTGGACGCTATGGCGGACGTGGCCAGGCGGGCCGGGAGTATTTTCCTTAAGGTTTCCTTCAGCTTTGCTCCGTAGTATCTCCGCGACCACCCGTATCCCCGCGGGCAATAGTTCCGATAGTTTTCCGACAGAAAACTGAAAGCGCCGATCTAAGGCTTGCTGGAGCATTCATGAAAACCCTCTTCTTGCAAGCGCCGTCGTATGACGGCTTCGATGGTGGCGCGGGATCGCGCTACCAGGCCAAGCGTGAAGTACGCTCGTTCTGGTATCCGACGTGGCTCGCGCAGCCCGCCGCGCTCGTGCCCGATAGCCGCGTACTCGATGCCCCCGCCGACGGCTTGTCCGTCGAAGCGTCGCTCGACATAGCACAGCAATATGACCTGGTGGTGATCCACACCAGCACACCGTCTTTCCCCACCGACGCACTGTTCGCCGAAGACCTGAAGAAGCGCAAGCCTTCGGTGCTGATCGGCATGGTCGGCGCGAAGGTCGCGGTCGATCCGCACAATTCGCTGACCGCGAGCGAGGCGATCGATTTCGTCTGCCGTGAAGAATTTGACTTCACCTGCCAGGAAGTTGCCGAAGGCAAGCCGTTCGCCGGCATCAAAGGTCTGAGCTATCGCGCGGCCGACGGTTCGATCGAGCACAACGAAGCGCGCCCTATCCTGGAGAACATGGACGAGTTGCCGTTCGTGGCGCCCGTCTACAAGCGCGATCTGAAGATCGACAACTATTTCATCGGCTATCTGAAGCACCCGTACGTGTCGATTTACACGGGCCGCGGCTGCCGTTCGAAATGCACGTTCTGCCTGTGGCCGCAAACGGTGGGCGGGCATCGCTACCGCACGCGTTCGACCGAGAACGTGCTCGAAGAAGTGAAGTGGATTCGCGACAACATGCCTGAAGTCAAGGAGATCATGTTCGACGACGACACCTTCACCGACTTCAAGCCGCGCGTCGAGGAGATCGCCCGCGGTCTCGGCAAACTGGGTGTGACGTGGTCGTGCAATGCGAAGGCGAACGTGCCGTACGCGACGTTGAAGATCATGAAGGAAAACGGCCTGCGCCTGCTGCTGGTGGGCTATGAATCGGGCGACGACCAGATTCTCCTGAACATCAAGAAGGGTCTGCGCACCGACATTGCGCGCCGCTTCAGCGAAGATTGCCGCAAGCTCGGCATCAAGATTCACGGCACCTTTATTCTCGGCCTGCCTGGCGAGACGCAGGACACGATCCAGAAGACCATCGAGTACGCGAAGGAAATCAATCCGCATACGATTCAGGTGTCGCTCGCGGCTCCCTATCCCGGCACGACGCTCTACAACCAGGCGGTCGAAAACGGCTGGCTGGAAGAGAACAAGGTCATCAACCTCGTCAGCAAGTCAGGGGTGCAGCTCGCCGCGATCGGCTATCCGCATCTGTCGCGTGACGAGATTTACCACCAGCTCGAAAACTTCTATAAGCGCTTCTATTTCCGTCCGTCGAAGATCTGGGAAATTCTGCGCGAGATGCTCACGAGCTGGGACATGATGAAACGGCGCCTGCGTGAAGGCGTCGAATTCTTCCGCTTCCTGCGCGCCCACGAGGCGTGAACGCCGTGCATCTGCTCGCCGTCACGCTGGCCTATGCGTGTGCGGCGGGGGCGGTTTTCGGCATCGCCTACACGGTGTTGGCGGGTGCCCTGATCGGCCGGTTCTTCGCGCGAGCGGTGTCCGAGCCGACCAGCTTTCCGCCGGTTACGATTGTCAAGCCGCTGCACGGCAACGAGTGGGCGTTACTCACCAATCTCTCGAGCTTCTGTCAGCAGGACTATCCGGGCCCGGTGCAATTCCTGTTCGGCGTGCACGATTCGGCCGACCCCGCATTGCAGGCCGTCGACGATCTGCGGCGGCTGCATCCGGAAGCGGACATCACCGTGGTCGCCGACGCACGTCTGTACGGCCCGAACCGCAAGATCAGCAACATCCTCAACATGCTGCCGCAGGCCCGGCACGACGTGCTGGTATTCGCCGACAGTGACGTGAGCGTCGGGCCGGATTATCTGCGCAATGTAGTCGGCGAATTGCAGAAGCCTGGCGTCGGTCTCGTCACCTGCGTGTATCGCGGCGCGCCGGATCCCGGGTTCTGGCCGAGATTGTCGGCCAAGGCGACCAACTATCAGTTCCTGCCCGGCGTGGTGACGGGGCTTGCGCTCGGTCTCGCGCGCCCCTGCTTTGGACAGAGCATCGCGATGCGGCGCGATACGCTGGAAAAAATTGGTGGCTTCACGCCATTCGTGCAGCACCTGGCCGAGGATCATGCGATCGGCGAGGCCGTGCGCATGATCGGCGAGAAAGTGGTGATTCCGCCGTTCACGATCTCGCATGCCTGCGTTGAAAACAGCGCGACGAAATTGATCGCGCATGAACTGCGCTGGAGCCGCACGATCCGCAGCATCGATCCGCTCGGCCACCTCGGCTCGGTGCTGATTTTCCCGCTAGCCTTTGCGCTGCTCGCCACCGCGTTCTCGGATGGCGCATGGTGGGCGTGGTCGCTTGCACTGGTCGCCGTCTGCGTCCGACTCGTATTGAAACTGGTGTCCGATCGTGCGCTGCAGCAGGCGCATCGCGACCTGTGGCTGTTGCCGTTATGGGATATCGTATCGTTTTCGATTTTCGTGGCGAGCTTCTGGTCCTCGCGCGTGATCTGGCGCGGTTTCAGTTTCAAAGTGGATGGCGACGGCCTGCTGTCGGCGGCGCAGGACGGAATGACGGATGAACAGCAGGCTGGGTAAGCAATGATGCGCGGGTATCCGGAAGGGCGTAATGAGGACGATGCAGCGTGCCTGAAGCACGTGCAAAGGGTGGCCGCATGATGAAGCATCTCGGCCGCTTCGCCGCGCTTGCCGGCTTGCTGGTGTCGCTGTGGCTGGTCTGGCAGGACAATCCCGGCGCCGTGCTTGGCGCACTGCGCGCGGCGGGAGCCGGCCTCGTTCTCGCGGCGCTCGCGCACGTGCTGCCGATGATCGCCAATGCCTGCGACTGGCGCTCGCTGATTCGCGGCGCGAACCGGCCCAGTATTGCCAATATGCTGCATCTGGTCTGGGTGCGCGAATCCGTCAATTGCATGTTGCCGGTGGCGCGTATCGGCGGCGAGGTGGTGTCGTTCCGGATGCTCAAGCGTTGGGGCGTACGGCCCTCTACGGCGGTCGGCAGCATCATCGTCGATATGCAGCTCACGGTGATCAGCCAGTTGCTGTTCACGATGGTCGGCATCGGTTTTCTGTTCGCGCATGCGCAGTCCGACACGCTGCGGCTCGCCGGGCAACTGGCGTGGGGCGTGGTGGTGCTCACGCCGCTGCTGGTGCTGTTCGCACTCGTGCAGCATGCCAGCCCGTTCGAGCGCATCACGCGCGTGCTCAATCGTATGACAAGCGGCAAGCTCGCCGCGCTCGTCGGACAATCCGCTCAGATCGACCAGGCCATCAAGCTGATCTGGCGCCGGCGCGGCGTGGTGCTGCGCTATCTGTTCTTCTGGCAACCGCTGCAATGCTTCCTGACCTCGCTCGAAATCTGGCTCGCGCTGTACTTTCTCGGCGTGCACGTCACGCTGGTCGAGGCGGTGGTGATCGAATCGTTGATCCAGGCGATCAGCAGTGCGGCGTTCTTTGTGCCCGGCGGTCTGGGCGTGCAGGAGGGTGGTTTCATTCTGATCGGCGGCGCGTTCGGCCTCGATCCTTCCATCTGCCTTGCGCTTGCCGGCGCGCGGCGCATTCGCGATCTGCTGATCTTCGTACCCGGACTCATTGCGTGGCAATTTGCCGAGTCGGCCAATCGCGAGCCGAAGCGGGCGGAATCCGCGGGGCGGGCGGTCGTGGGCGAAGCCAGCCAGCGTTAGTACACCACCGTCATTACTCCACGCCCGCATAAGCAGGAAACGACACTTCCACGGCGAGGCCGTGCTCGCCGACCCCTGCGCCGAGATGCAGGCTCGCACCGAAATGCTCCGCGATTCGCGCGACGATCGAGAGGCCAAGTCCGCTGCCAGTGGCCTGATTGCCGGTGGCGCGGAAAAACCGGTTCGTGAGGCGTGCGAGATCGCTGGGCGCGACACCAGGGCCGTCGTCGCGCACGGTGAGCTGCACCCGGCCGGCGTCATACCGCACGGCGACTTCGATGCTGCCGCCGGTGCGTCCATACTTGATCGCGTTATCGAGCAGATTGTCGAGCAGGATGCCCATCAAGACGGGCTCCGCATTGATCTCGGCGCGCATGTCGCCGGTGAGCGTTACGCGAATGTCCTTTTGCTGCGCATTGGGCTCGTTGGCGAGCAGTGCGTCTTTCGCCACGGCCGCGGGCCTGAGTGGCGACGTGGCGAGCGTTTCGTGCGCATCCAGGCGCGCAAGCAGCAGCAACTGCTCCGCGAGCCGCGCGCTGCGATCGACGCCTTGCACCACGCGTTCCATCGCCACCCGCTGCAGCGCCGTGTCCGGTTCGGCCAGTGCGACTTGCGCCTGCACCTTGATGGCAGCAAGCGGCGTTTTCAGTTCATGCGCCGCGTCGGCGGTAAACGCGCGCTCGCGTTCGATAGAGTGCCGCAAGCGCGATAGCACCAGATTGATTGCGTCGACGAGCGGGCGCACCTCGGTCGGCGCGCGGCCAATATCGACAGGTTCCAGCCGGTTGATATCGCGCGCGCGAATGGCGCCGGAGAGGACCTTGAGCGGCACCAGGCTCCAGCCGATGCTGAACCACACCAGCAGCGCCAGCACCGGCAGCGCGATCAGCGTAGGGCGGGCGATCCGGCTCGCGACGCCGCTCACCAGATCGCTACGGGTATTGGCCGGTTCGAACACGCGCACCGTGTGGCCGAGCGCAGTATCGCGCAAGGTGAACGTGTGCCACATCTGGCCACCCAGCGTCATGTTTTGCGCGCCGCTTGCGGGCGGCACAGGCAAATCCCAGGCTTGCAGCACGCGCAATTGCGGGCTGCCCGCCAGCACGTCGCCGTTCGCGCTGCGCACCTGAAATAGCGCGTCGCGCGGCAAGGAATCGTCGTCGTCGCTATTGTTCGCGCCGGGTTCGCCGCCTTTTTCTTCTTCGCGCACGTCGATGCGCGCATTGGCCAGCGTGGTCAGATTGCGCTCGTCGAGCAGCGCGAGGATTTGCGCGAGTTCCGCAAGACGTGCTTCTTCCCATTCGCCGACTTCGCGCGTGGCCTGACGATAGCTCGAGATCAGCGCGATGCCCCAGATCAGCACGATGCTGGTCAGCACCAGCATCATCAGACGGCGGCGTATCGATGCCGACATTACGCTTTCTCCACCACGTAGCCGATATTACGCACGGTTCTGATCAGCTTGGCGCCGAGCTTTTTGCGCAGGTTGGACACATGGACCTCGATCGCATTGCTCTCGATTTCTTCCTGCCATCCATACAAACTCTCTTCGAGGCGCGAGCGCGACTGGGGAATGCCCTGATTGGTCAGCAGCTGCATCAGGATCGCCCATTCGCGCGAGGTGAGGGGCACGCGCGTATTGCCGATTTCGACGGTTTGCGCGGTGGGATTGACCGTCAGATCCTGATAGCGGATCACCTCGACGCTGCGCCCCTGCGCGCGGCGCAGCAGGGCCCGGCAACGGGCGATCAGTTCGGTCAGGTCGAAGGGTTTGCCGAGGTAGTCGTCGGCTCCCGCTTCGAGGCCGCCGACGCGATCCACCACCGTGCCCTTGGCGGTTAGCACGAGCACGGGCACATCCTTGCCGGCGTCGCGCAGCCGCTTCAGCAATTCCATACCCGACACCCTGGGCAAGCCGAGATCGAGCAGGACGAGCGCATAGGCGGTGGTGTCAAGGGCGAGACCGGCCTTGTGGCCGTCGCGAGCCCAGTCGACCGTGAAACCGGCTTGACGCAGTCCCGCTTCAATACCGCAGCCGATCAGGTCGTCGTCTTCTACGAGGAGTACGCGCATGGGGAGAGATTCCGTTTGATGTCTATTGCATAGCGGCGACGGTTTTTAAGCAAGCGCCGAGTCACACATCCGAAGTGTAGCGATCATGTTCGTTGGACGCTTTATACCTCTTTCTTCCTTAAGGTTTCCTTCAGCTTGAATCGCTACTATCGCCCCTCAGCAGGTTACTGTCGCGTGGCCGACATGGGCGCGCGAAACTACGTCATGTTGTCAGATCATCGCAACTTAATCGTAAGCACATCGATGGAATGTACGGTTGGCGCCTTTGTCGGCGCGATTTACCGGTGCATGTGCCGGCGAATCGCGTCACTGCATGATGCCGCGCGTTCCTTCAGGTCACGAGACCATGCCATGAAGCCAGTCACCACCGACATGCTGCGAGCCCATCTAATGGCGGCTTCGCTCACGGCCATGGTTACCGAAGTGCTCGCCTTGCTGGCACTGCTGGTTCTGCCGATTTCGCAGCAGGTTTTCAGTTCCACGGGGTTTCAGGCTCTTGCTCTGGCGCTGATCGTGAGCGGCGTCATCGTGATGCGCCAATTCGCGCAGGCCGCTTTCAATCTCGCCATTCAGGGCCACTACGCCACGCCTGCCGGCCGCCCCATGTTGATTGAAGCGGACTGCCCGCGGCGCTGGTTCGTCGTTCTTCATCTACGCTTCACCGGCAAACCATTCATGCTCGCCGGGCACTGAAGGCAACAGGCGATGGCGGCGCACGCATTGACAGCATGCCAATGGATCCTGTTATCCGGCTGCGTCTCGGCCTCGCTCTATGCGATGCTGGCCGCGGTGGCGATGCCGTTCTTCGCAGTGCGCCGCGGCGCGCGCGCGAGGGCCGCTAGCGTCCCGGCTGCCGCCCGGGCTTCGGATTCCCTACCTCCTTTCACGAATGTCGGCGTCAGCGTGCTCAAGCCGCTGTGCGGCGCCGAGCCGCGTCTCTACGAAAATCTCAGAACCTTCTGCGACCAGCGCCACGGGCATTTCCAGCTCGTACTAGGGGTCTCGTCGCCGGACGACCCCGCCATCGCCGTGGTGCGCCGTTTGCAGGCCGCCTATCCGATGCACGACATCGAGCTCGCCGTCGATACACGCGTGCACGGCAGCAATCTCAAGGTCAGCAATCTGATCAATATGGCCGAGCGGGCGCGCCATGACGTGATCGTGATCGCGGATAGCGACATCGCTGTCGAAGCCGACTATCTCGACACCGTGGCGGCGCCGCTCGCCGATCCGCGCGTGGGCGTGGTGACCTGCCTCTACGTGGCGCAAGGTGTGGGCGGTTTCTGGCCGCGGGTCGGCGCGCTCTTCATCAACGAGTGGTTCGCGCCGTCGGTGCGGGTCGCGCACGCGGCCGGCTCGCGCCGCTTCGGTTTCGGCGCGACGCTGGCCTTGCGCCGCGCGACGCTCGAGCGCATTGGCGGTTTCGACGCGCTGAAAAACTGCCTCGCGGATGACTACTGGCTTGCCGAGCACGTGCGCGCGCTCGGCCTTAGCACGGTGCTTTCGCGCGTGATGGTGGCCACCGATGTTATCGAACCGACTTTTTCCGCCTTGTGGCAGCGTGAGACGCGTTGGCTGCGCACGATCCGCTCGGTGAACCCGCTTGGCTTTGCATTTCTGTTCATCACGTTTCCGACGCCGTGGCTCCTGGCCGGCGCTTGGCTCACCGGCAGTCTCGCGAGCGGACCATCCGGCGGCGTGCATTTGTGGGCGGCGCTGGTGAGCGGCACCGGCACGGCGGCCGGTTTTGCCGCGCGCATGCTGCTGCATTTGCGTTCCGCGCGTCACGAACGTACTTTCTGGCACGACTTGCCGCTCGTGCCGTTGCGCGATACCTTGCTGGCATTGCAATGGCTCGCGGGCGCGTTCGGCTCGCATGTGGTGTGGCGCGGCGCACGCGTTCCCGTTGAGGCCTCCGCGTCGACGACGCGCGCGAAGGCAATGGGCGTGATGGATGTCATGGAGACTTCGGATGGTGGTTGAGCCGCGCGGCCTGATCGTTACTGCCGACGATTTCGGCCTGCATTCACGGGTAAATCTGGCGGTCGAGCAGGCGCACCGGCACGGCGTGCTGACGGCCGCGAGCCTGATGATCGGCGCGCCTGCCGCGGCCGATGCGGTGGCGCGTGCCCGCGAACTCCCGGGGCTGCGGGTCGGTCTGCATCTGGTACTGGCGGACGGCGACGCGGTCACGCCGCGCGCGGGGATTGCGGCATTGCTCGACGAGCATGGCCGCTTTGGCGACAACATGGTGCGGGACGGGGTGCGGTTTTTCTTTTTGCCGCACGTTCGCAAACAGCTGGCGCGAGAGATTCGCGCGCAGTTCGACGCTTTTGCGCGGACGGGGTTGACGCTCGATCACGTCAACACGCACAAGCATTTTCATTTGCATCCGACGGTGCTCGAGTTGATTCTGGAGATTGGCCGCGAGTACGGGATGCGGGCGATGCGCTTGCCGTTCGAGGTTGGTGCGCCGCTGTGGTTGCGGCCGTGGATTTCATGGGTGCGGGCGAGGTTGAACCGGGCCGGAATCGTGCACAACGATTATGTGGTTGGAATTGCCAATAGTGGGCGTATGGATGAGGAGGTGTGGCTTGCTGCGCTTGCCGATTTGCCTCGTGGGGTGGGGGAGATTTATTGTCATCCGGCGTTTGCGGGGGATCGGGTTTTGAGTCATGGGATGAGGGATTATCGACACGTCGAGGAGTTACAGGCGCTGTTGTCGCCGAGGGTTGCTGAGGCGATTCGGGGGGTGGGGGTTCGGGTTGGTGGGTTTGGAGATGTGCTCAGTAGTTGATTTTTTTGTTGTCTGCGCGACGCTTGTTTGTCAGTGTTCTTAGGGTTTTGGCTTTTCCTTGTTCTGGCCTTGGTGCCTTTCCTTGCTTTGTTAGTGGTCTATTAGCGTTCCCCCTGTGCGGGGGGGCACTGTAGTGGTTCAATGAACCTGGACACCTCTAAAGGGGATAATTCTCCAACTGAGG
>NZ_JALPRH010000025.1:96463-123798 GCF_030464795.1 Paraburkholderia sp. SECH2 | reverse complement strand
CCGCCCCGCACAGGGGCAACGCTAATAGACCACTAACAATTCAAGGAAAGGCCAACGCCGCCGGAGCAACCACCCTAGCAGCGTCAGCCACGCCAAACAACAACATCAAACCGCCGCCACAACCCTGCGCGGCGACAAAACCGACACAACAAAACTAACAACAACATTAGCGGCGAGCGCAATCAACCCGATATAAACCGGATAAACAGCATCCCCGACATGCAAAGCAAACACCGGCTTGAGCCCTTGAGAAATAGCAAGACCAGTCCCCAACACGATCCCGACCAGCCACCCAAGAAACAACCCTGTAGTATTCAACCGCCGCGTATACAACGAAAACACAATAGCCGGAAAGATCTGCAAAATCCAAACCCCACCCAGCAACTGCAAATCAATCGCATACTGCGTAGGCAAGAACACGATAAACAACAGCGCCCCAAACTTAACAACGAGCGAAACAATCTTCGCCGTAGAAGCCTCCGCCTCAGGCGTGATACCCGGCGAAACAAGAGGACGCCACAAATTCCGAGTGAACAGATTAGCCGCCCCAATCGACATGATCGCGGCGGGCACCAAAGCGCTAATCGCAATAGCAGCAGCCGCAAAGCCAACAAACCACGACGGGAACAGCGTGTTAAACAGCGCCGGCACCATATCAGACGCTGACTTCACATGCACGCCAGCCGCAATCGCCATATACCCAAGCAACGCGATCAACCCCAGCAACAACGTATAAGCCGGCAGAAAAATCGCATTTTTGCGCACCGTATTAGCCGACGAGGACGACAAGACTGCGGTCATCGTATGCGGATACATAAACGCCGCCAGTGCCGAACCTAACGCAAGCGAAGCATAAGCAGTGAACTGCGTCGGCTTCAGAATGATCCCGGTTGCGCCGCCCTTGGCCTTGAAATACGTATCGGCCGCATCGAACACATGCGCATAGCCGCCGAGCTTCGCCGGAATCAGCCAGACCGCCGCGATCACGACGATATAGATCATGATGTCCTTGACGAACGCGATCATCGCCGGCGCCCGCAAGCCGCTTGCATACGTGTACAGCGCAAGAATCACGAAGGCGACGATCAGCGGCATCTCGCCGGTCACGCCGAGCCCTTTGATCACCACCTGCATGCCCACCAGTTGCAGTGCGATATACGGCATCGTCGCGACAATGCCGGTCAATGCAACCGCAGCCGGGAACCACTTGCCACCGTATTCACCCTGCACGTAGTCCGCCGCCGTGATGTGATCCTTCGCCTTCGCGATCTTCCACAGCTTCGGCATCACCGCGAACACAAATGGATAAACGATGATCGTGTACGGGAGCGCAAAGAAGCCATACGCGCCCACCGAATACACCAGCGCGGGCACCGCGATCACGGTATAGGCGGTATAGAAATCGCCACCCACGAGGAACCACGAAATCAACGTGCCGAACTGGCGGCCACCCAGGCCCCACTCATGCAATTGCGTCAGATCGCCCCGCTTCCAGCGCGCGGCAAAAAAACCGATGACAGTGACGAGAACAAAGAATGCGATAAAGACGGTCATCGCGACCGGGTTCACAGGAGTGACATCGCTCATTTGACACCTCGGTACACGACGTAAATCAGTAGCGAGGTCAACGGAACCCACAAGAACTGATACCAGTAGAAGAACGGAAAGCCGGCGAACGAGGGCCGCGTGTCGTTATAGAACGGCAACCACAGCAACGCAATGTACGGGATCAGCAGGATGAGCCATAGCCATGAACGGCCGGCAGATTGGGAGGTCTCCACAAACATCTCCTAGGTCTATTATTGAAACCGCGCGCCATGACTTGTGGCCGGGCACG
The DNA here is from genome assembly GCF_030464795.1 of Paraburkholderia sp. SECH2. Lineage (NCBI taxonomy): Bacteria > Pseudomonadati > Pseudomonadota > Betaproteobacteria > Burkholderiales > Burkholderiaceae > Paraburkholderia > Paraburkholderia sp. SECH2. The sequence goes on along the minus strand of NZ_JALPRH010000025.1, from coordinate 121,961 downwards.
CGGAAAACCGGCTACCTGAAATTAGACGGCAAAACCGGGTTCTGCTTTTGCAACTGTGCGCCGCACCATTGCGCGCCGGAAGGCGCGGTGCGTCGTGGGGATGTAGTATTCGCCTTCGTGAACGCTCTCACAAGCGCGCAACTACGTAAGCCGGCTACGTAATATTACGTAGCCTGTCGGCCGTCCTGTCTACGATGAAACTCAAAGCAAAGATTGTCCTGCTGGCGATCGTTCCCTTTCTGGCGGCCATCGCCAGCATTGAAATTGGCGTGCGCCAGGAAGCCACGGCGCTCGCCGAGACGCAACACGCGACCACCCAGGCCGCGTACATGGCCAGCAAGGAAATCGAACTCAAGCACTACGTCGAGCTCGCGACCACGGCGATCGCCCCGCTCTACAACGCCGGCCAGGACAACGCGCGTGACGACGCAATGCTGCGCACCCGTGCGCTCGACATCCTCGAGAAAATGGATTTCGGCAAGGACGGCTACTTCTTCGTCTATGACATGCACGGCCGTTCGCTGATGCATCCGCGCGAACCCGACCTCGTCGGACGCGACCTCTGGGAGCTGCGCGATCCGCAAGGCAAGCTGACGATCCAGCAATTGCTCGCCGCGGCCACGCGCGGCGGCGGCTATGTGCGCTACGTGTGGCATCGTCCGTCGACGGGCAAGCTCGCGTCGAAACTGGGTTACGTGGTGCCGCTCGAACGCTGGGGCTGGATGATCGGCACCGGCATCTATCTCGACGACGTCGACGCCACGCTCGCGGACATCGATCAGCGCGCGGCGGCCAACATCGACCGCACGATGCAGTGGATCGATGCCATCGCACTCGCCGGGCTCGCGGTGATCGCATTGTGTGCGCTCGTGCTCAACGTCACCGAATATCGCAGTGCTGATGCAAAACTGAAGCGGCTCGCGCAGCAGGTGGTCGACTCTCAGGAAAATGAACGGGCACGCCTGTCGCGTGAATTGCACGACGGCATTAGTCAGATGATGGTGTCCGTGAAGCTGCTGCTCGAATCGGCGTTGGCGCGCTTCGAACGCAGCGATGTGCGCGTGCCTGCGGCGGAAGCCGCGCTATCAACCAGCGTGGCGCGCATCGGCGATACCTTGCGTGAAGTGCGCCGCATTTCTCACGCGCTGCGTCCGTCGATGCTCGATGACCTGGGCGTTGCTGCCGCGCTAGAGCAACTCACGCGCGAGTTGAGCGACGAGTCCGGCATCGAGATCGGCTTCACGCAGATCGCCCACACTCATGCAGCGGCTTTGCCGGAAGCGGTGAACACCGTCCTGTTCCGTATCGCCCAGGAAGCGCTCACGAACATCGTGCGGCACGCACAGGCGTCCAGCGCGGCGCTATCGCTGGAAGTATCGAGCGACGCCGTCACGCTGACGATTTCGGACAACGGACGCGGTTTCGACGTGGCGCACGCACTTGTCAATCCACGCGCAGGCGTGGGTCTGCGCAATATGCGCGAGCGGCTGGACACATTGGGCGGCAAGCTCTCGCTCAGCTCGCAAGCCGGTCATACGATCGTGACCGCGCGCGTGCCAGTCGTTGCCTCTGCGCTTCAATCGCCGGCCTTGCAGGAAACCTCGCTATGAACGACATGTCACTCGCCATCGCACGTCTGATTCTGGTCGACGACCACCCGCTGGTACGCGATGGTTTGCGCGCGAGACTCGAAGCCGTGCGCAACATCGAGATCGTCGGCGAAGCGGGCAACGCGCAGGAAGCACTCGCGCTCGCCGCCAGCCAGGAACCTCATCTGGTGCTGATGGATGTCGGCATGAACGGAATGAACGGCATCGCGCTGGCCAGCATGTTTCATGAGCGCTTCCCGGCGATACGCGTGCTGATGCTCTCCATGCACGACAACCTCGAGTACGTGACCCAGGCCGTGCGCGCAGGGGCCAGCGGTTATGTGCTCAAGGACTCGCCCGCCACCGAAATCATTCAGGCAATCGGCGCGGTGCTGGAGGGCAAGACGTTTTTCAGCGCGGGACTGGGCGCTCGATTGATCCAGGCATCGGCGACGCAATCACCGATTGAAAGACTCACGCCGCGCGAGCGCGATATTCTCGATGCACTCGCGGAAGGTCTCTCGAGCAAGCAGATCGCTCAACGCAACGACCTCTCGGTGCGCACGGTGGAGACGCATCGGTTGAATCTGAAGCGCAAGCTCGATATTGAAGGCCAGGCTGAGCTGATCAAGTTCGCTGTTGAAAATCGTCGCAAGAGTCAGTGAAGTTTTGGGCCGCCGCTGCATAATCTCGATTGGGTAGTCGAGAATCCAAACCGTCGGTCCGTCTGCCCCACGCTCAAATCCCGGAGCCCAAGACGATGAAACGCCTGATCCAACAGTACCTGGCAAGTCTGCTGATCTGCATGGCCGCGACGCATGCCCAGGCGCAGGCACAAGCAGCGCGCGTCAATCGCGGCCACGATCCGTTCTTTCAGATATCCAAAGCGATCAGCGACTGCCTGGTGCCCTTAGGCCCACTCGAGACCGAGCAGGAGTGGCTCGACGATAGTCATTACCGGATCGAGCGCGGCAATAGCTGCTGGGTGGAAGGCCGTTGCCGGCTGTCAAACGCGTATCTCTACGACGCGGAAATCGCCGACGCCGTCCAGCGGCGTCTCACCAACATCAATTACGCCACCCACTGGCGCGAACAGTCGACGCTGTGGCTCACGCTGCAACGCCGCTTCATCTACGTACAAGGCTGCGTCGCACCAGGCTTCGACAAACAGACATTCCTCACGGAACTCGCGAAAACCGCGGACGTCGATCGCGTGATCGACGACACCACAACCAACCCGCGCGCCGCGTCGCTACCTTATAAAACGCTGGCAGATCCTGAGAAGCCCGTGATCGATCCCGGCAACTAGCCGCGCACGAAAAAACACACGAAGCAGCACCCGGAGTTGCGTCGTGCGTTATATCGCCCATCACGCTTTAACACCTATATCGACAATCAAACATAGCAACGCAGAAATCGATCTTTGGCCACTCTGGCGTCATTGCTAACATCGGCGACCCGACATATCCGGTCAGCACAACAATGACAACACAACGATCGCAACGCCCCACTCTTCGTCTCGGCATAATCGGCGCGGCCGTCGCCAGCCTCGTCGTACTCGCTTCCTGCGGCGACGACAAGCTGCCCGGACCGACGGCGTCCGCGCCGGTGGCCGCGCAAAAGCGCCCGAACATTCTCTACATCATGGCCGACGACCTCGGCTATTCCGACATCCATGCCTTCGGTGGCGAAATCAATACGCCCAACCTCGACGCTCTGGTCCAGTCGGGCCGCATCCTGACGAATCACCATACCGGCACCGTCTGCGCGATCACGCGCTCCATGCTGATCTCCGGCACTGATCACCATCTGGTCGGCGAGGGGACGATGGGTGTGCCGACCGACGAACGCAAAGGCCTGCCCGGCTATGAAGGTTATTTGAACGACCGCGCGTTGTCGGTCGCGCAATTGTTGAAGGACGGCGGTTATCACACGTACATGGCCGGCAAGTGGCACATCGGCTCCGGGATCGTCGGCAGCTCGACCGGTGGCGGTCAGACGCCGGATCAATGGGGCTTCGAGCACAGCTACGCGCTGCTCGGTGGCGCCGCGACCAATCACTTTGCTCACGAACTGGCGAACTCGCAGAACTACACCGAAGACGGCAAGTACGTGCAGCCCGGTCAACCTGGACAACCGGGCGGCGCAGGCGGCAGCCCCGCCGTGTTCTATTCAACAGACTTCTACACGCAACGTCTGATCTCATACATCGACTCGAACAAGGGCGACGGCAAGCCGTTCTTCGCCTACGCGGCCTACACGTCGCCACACTGGCCGCTGCAGGTTCCCGATCCGTATCTGCACAATTACGTCGGCAAATACGACGCCGGCTACGACGTGATCCGCAACGCGCGCATCGCGCGGCAAAAAACGCTCGGCATCATTCCGAATGACTTCGTGCCGTACGGCGGCGCATCGGAAACGCTCGTAGCGACAGCGGCCACGGCAAACAACGGCACCGCCAACGCGAAATATGTAAGCGCCGTGCATAGCGCCGCGCAGGGCTATACCGACTACGGTCCCGGCACCGTGAACAAGACATGGGCGAGCCTCTCGCCAGCCGAGAAGAAAGCCCAGGCGCGTTACATGGAAATCTACGCGGGCATGGTCGAAAATCTCGACCACAACATCGGCCTGCTGATCCAGCATCTGAAGGACATCGGCGAGTACGACAACACCTTCATCATGTTCCAGTCGGACAATGGCGCCGAAGGCTGGCCGATCGACTCCGGCGCGGACCCGACCGCCACCGACACAGCGAATGCCGCCGACCCGGTCTATTCGACGCTCGGCACCGACAATGGCAAGCAGAACGCACAACGTCTGCAATACGGCTTGCGCTGGGCTGAAGTAAGCGCCACGCCGTTCCGTTTGACGAAGGGCTATTCGGGCGAAGGTGGCGTATCCACGCCATTGATCGTCCACCTGCCTAGTCAGACCACACAGAAGCCCACGCTGCGCGACTTCACGCATGTGACCGATAACACCGCTACGTTTCTAGCCGTCGCGCAGATCTCGCCGCCCACACAAGCTGCGCCGCCGCTGATCAATACGCTCACCGGCGTCGATCAGAATAAGGGCAAGGTGGTCTACAACAACCGCTATGTGTATCCGATCACCGGGCAGTCGTTGCTGCCTTTGCTGAACGATCAGACCACCGACGCCGTGCACACCGCGTCGTTCGGCGACGAAGCCTACGGCCGCGGCTATCTGCGCAGCGCCGACGGCCGCTGGAAAGCCTTGTGGACGGAACCGCCGCTGGGTCCGGTGGACGGTCACTGGCAACTGTTCGACATGAGCGCCGACCGCGGCGAAACGCAGGACGTGTCAACGCAGAATCCGTCGGTAATCGACGGCCTCGTGCAGCAGTGGAACAGCTATATGAGCAGCGTCGGCGGTGTCGAGCCGTTGCGTCCGCGCGGCTACTACTGAGCCCGCCATGTCCGTCCGCTTCAAACTGAAAAGCACCGCGGCGTTGTACGGCGCCTATGCCGCAATCGCCACGGTCGCTTTTACCGCGGCCTTTACCGCCGCGATGGCCGCCTCGGCGGCATTGAGCGGCGGGAAGCAGAGCGCATTCGACGAACTGAACCGCTCGCGCACTTTAGTGGCGCTCGGTTCCGAACAGCAATGCGAGCGCTATGCCGGCCTGCCTTCGCGCTGGCGCGACGATCCGAAAGCCGGCATGGTGCATCTGCATGGCGGCAACTTCGTCTTCGGCAGCAAACTCGGGTATGAAGACGAGCGCCCTGCCGGCGACGGCCAAACCCACGTCGCCGGCTTCTGGATCGACCAGACCGATGTGACGAATGCGCAGTTCGCCGCATTCGTGAAAGCCACGGGTTACGTCAGCGATTCGGAGCGCCAGGGCGGCGCTGTGGTTTTTCATACGCCGACGCGCGAAGAAATGAACGCGCGCGATCTGGCGTGGTGGACGTGGGTCAAGGGCGCCGCGTGGAATCATCCGACGGGGCCCGGCAGCAATCTCGATGGCCGCATGAACCAGCCGGTGACGATGGTCACGCAGGCTGACGCGCTGGCCTACGCGCGTTGGCTCGGCCGCGATCTGCCGACCGAAGCCGAGTGGGAGTATGCGGGCAAAGCCGGCCACGAAGGCGCGGATCTCGACACTGCACCACGCGACCAACGCGGCAAGCCAAGTGCGAATTATTGGCAAGGCGTGTTTCCCGTGCTGAACACCAATGAGGATGGTCACATTGGCCTCGCGCCAGTCGGTTGCTATGCGGCGAATGATTTCAAGCTCTACGACATGATCGGCAACGCATGGGAATGGACGAGAGACATCTACAGCGGCCCGCATCAGTCGCACACCAATGGCGATACCGCGGCAGTCGCACCTGCAAGCCGCAAACACGACACGCCGATGGTCATCAAAGGCGGCTCGTTCCTGTGTTCGCGCGACTATTGCGTACGCTATCGGGCGGCGTCCCGCGAACAGCAGGAAGCGGATTTGCCGGCCTCGCATATCGGCTTTCGTACTGTCTTGAGGGATGCATCGTGAAACCACGCGCGTTCATCACAACGGCGCTGCTGATTGCAGCTTCGTGGGTCCATCCTGCGCACGCCGCCGCATCGCAGGTAGTCAAGATCGGCGTCACCGCCGGTGCCCACGCGCAGATCATGGACGAAGTACGGAGTATTGCCGCCACGCAAGGCCTTACGCTCGACGTCGTCGTCTTCGACAAGCCCGATGGCATCGACGCCGCGCTCGCCGCAAAACAGATCGATGCTGCAAGCTTCGAAGACGGGCCGAGCCTCGCAGCGCAGCGCAAACAACACGGCTACGCCTTGACGAGCGTCGCGACCACCGTCACATTTCCGATCGCGCTGTATTCGCGCAAATTGACGAACCTCGGCCAGTTGCAGCGAGGCGCGACCATTGCGATTCCCGACGACCGTGAAGGCACCGCGCGCGCCTTGATCCTGCTGCAAAATTTCACGCTGCTGACCTTCAAGGACAGCGCCGGTTTGCATGCCACGCTTGCCGACATCACGAGCAACCGCTTGAACCTGAAAATCCGCCAGGTGCCGCATGCTCGCCTGTTCGACAGCTTGAACAGCGTGGCCTTCGCTGTGATCGATAGCAGCGATGCGGCACGCGTCGGTCTTTACCCCGCACGCGATAGCCTCGGTCTCGAAGACGCGCGCTCGCCCTATGCCAACGTGCTGACCGTGCGCGACGGCGACCGCACTGAACCGTGGGTCGCGCAACTGATCGGCGCCTATCACTCACCCGAGGTCGCGCATTTCATCCTGACGCACTATCAGGACTCGGTACGCCGGCCATGGTGAGCACGTTTTCGTTCGCGTGCTCGGCGTGCGGAAAATGTTGCAACAGTCCGCCAGCGATGTCGTTGCCGGAACTGTTCCGACATCGAGATCGGTTCATCGGCTGCATTGCGATTGGGCGAGTGCCCCGCAAGCGATTGGGTGAAAAGCTTCGGGTCGGCAAATACGAAACCGTACTCGACGAGACTGGCGTCGCCGCCTTCGACGCCATCGCGGATACGCTGCTGCATCGCGCGGGCGACACGTTCAGCCTCACGACGCAGGGTTACGACTACCCTTCTCTTGCACGCTGCCCGGCGCTGGAAGAGGATGGACGCTGCGCGATTCACTTCGACGGCAAACCGCTCACGTGCGAAGTAGTCCCGCTCGATCCACTCGTGCCGGATGCGTTGCAACACCTGGTATTGGCTGGACGCAATCAGAGTGCCGCCTATCTCGGCACCGATTGTATTCAGGAAGGCGACCGCGCTGACGGCAAGCTGATGGTCGCAGAAGGCCGCATTGAAGACGAGGCCGCGAGAGATGCACTCGCACGCCGCCGTGAGTCACTCGCAACCGAAAGTAAGGTATGGGGCAGGCCGTATTCGAAGCGCTGCGCAAAGAGCTATTCGAGTCGCCCGCCGCGTTGGCGCGCATTCCCGCGGGCGGGTTTCTGAGCATTTCCATCGTGCCGGCGCTATTGGCTGTAGCAGGTGTTTCAGCACGCTGCCGCCAGTTGTCCCTCGACTATATCGACAGCCAGCTCGCTTTGATCGAACGCTCCATTGCACAAGCGCTGCTACGCCGCCGGCTGGATGACCGGCCGATTACGCAGGAATTGCGAGCATTTGCCGGCGCTTATCAACGCGCGAAAACAATTCTTGCCGTACCTGTCCGCCCAGGTGACGAGAGCGGCAATCCGTCTCAAGTATCGGAGGTCGAAGCGTATCTCAGCGGCGCAGATTGCTAGTCAGCAGCACCACCACGGTCACTATTGTCCCGGATGATTTGTGCGATCAGCGCATCCGCATCGCGCGAAACGTTATCGTGAACGCGGGTACTCTGCGCGGCCGCCGGCGTATCGTTGCCGATCAGATGACCGCTGCGCACATGCGTATCCACCGACACCTGCATCGACAGGCCGAGCCGCAACGGATGCGCCGCGAGTTCGGCCGGGTCGAGCGAAATCACGATTGGCACGCGCTGCACGACCTTGATCCAGTTACCGGCGGCGTTCTGCGACGGCAGCATCGAAAACGCACTACCCGTGCCAGCCGAAAAGCCCTCCACGTGCCCCTGATACACCACTTGCGAGCCGTACACATCCGATACGATGCGCACCGGCTGCCCCACGCGCATGCTGCGAATCTGGCCTTCCTTGAAATTCGCCTCGACCCACAGACGCTCGAGCGGAATGATCGACATGAGTGCGAGCCCCGGCCCGACCTGCTGGCCGATCTGCACCGAACGCTGTCCGACCGTACCGTCGACGGGAGAAACGACCGTGGTGCGTTGCAGATTCCGGTAAGCAAGCCGCAATTGCGCCGCAGCTTGCAAAACCGGCGGGCTGGCTTCGACCGGGAATTTACCGCCGAGCGCGCGGGCGGCGTCGAGCTGGACTTGCGCCGAGGCGAGATTCGCTTGCGCGACTGCTACTGCTTCGCGGGCGCGCGCCAACTCTTCCGGCGACACGACTTCCACTGACGCATGATCGCGCGCCGCCAGCGCACGCTGCGCCAATGCGAGTTCGGCGCGGCGCGCGTCGATCGATTGAACGTAGAGCTTGCGCGAGATCGTCGCGTTGGCCACTTGTCGCACGGCGAGCGTCAGCTGCGCTTTAGCCTGCGCGAACGCGGCGGCCGCTTCGGCGTCGTCGAGTTTGACGAGCGGCTGGCCTGCGCGGACCTGCCGTGTGTTCTCCACCAGAATATCGGTGACCGTGCCTGGTATCTGCGCCGCGATCTGCACGATGTTGCCGGCCACGTAGGCATCGTCGGTCTCTTCGAAGAAGCGCGCGCTTAAGCCCCAGTACGTCAGCCACGCCATACCGGCGAGCGCCGCCACGCCGAAGAAAACGGCAAAGCGCCGCCGGCGCGCCGCCCGTTTCGCATCGTGCGCGTCGCTCGTTATGCCTGCCGCGTTTGCCGGGTTTGCCTGCTCCTCGGTCCAGCCCGCGGCATGTTGTGCCTGTTTATCGTTGTGCATTCAATCGAAGTGCGTATCCGTGATGCGTGCGTGAGAAGGAAAGGTGGTCTGATAGTGAGAAATCGGTGCGCCCGCCACCTTGCGTACGTCAAAGCCGCCACCGAGCGCGCCGACCAGCGCAACCTGCAGCATTCTGCGGCGGCCCTGCAAATCCACTTGCTGCGCGCGTTCGTCGAGCAAGGACAGGTCGGCCAGCGTCACGTCCTTCTGCATGCCGATACCGCGGCGATGCCGCTCTTCAGCAATTGCGACGATATGCGAGGCCGCTTCCACGGCGCGCGTCTGCTCGGTCGCGAGCGTATCGACCGTGCGCAAGGACGTCAGTTGACGCGCGACCTCGCCGAGCGCCTCGTCGACAGTCTTGTTGTAGAGGCCGACCGCAGCGTCAACGTTGGCGTAATCGCCGCCTAATTGCGCGTGCAAACGGGTCCGGTCGAAAATCGGCAGGGAGATCGCCGGTCCCACCGAGCCGGTCAACGCCGCGCGTGAGAAAAGCGCGCCGGGCGTCAATGCTGTCAGCCCGGCAAACGCCACTAGATTCACGTCGGGATAGAACTGGGCTCGTGTGGCATCGGTGTTGGCGAGCGCTGCTTCGGCCCGCAAACGCGCCGCCACGATGTCGGGCCGGCGGCCCAGCAGATCGACCGGCAATTGCGCAGGCATCGGCGCATCGGCCGCCGCGGCCAGTTGCGGACGATGAAGCGACAAACCCCGCTCTGCGCCGCGTCCCGTCAACACGCCGATCTGCAACTCAGTCAGCTTGATGCGCTCGTCGTTGAGCGCCTGCTGTGAGGCGAGCCGGCTTCGCTTGAGTGTGGCGTCCGCCGAGTCGTACGCGTTATCGATGCCGCGCGCGCCACGCTCTCGCAAGACCGCATCGACCTTATCCGCGGCCTGTTGCTTCTGCAGCAGAATGTCCTGCATCGCGAAGGCGCGGTCGAGTTCACAGTAGAGCGTCACGAGCGCGACCGTCAGCGTTAGCCGCGCCTGCTCGGCATCGATTCGCGCGGCGTCGCGCGTGGAGAGCAGACTGCCGGTCAGCGCGGCATTCTTGCCCCACAGGTCGAGTTGGTAGCTCAGGCCCGCGAACAACGCGGCCGGCGACACCACCGGATCATTGAACAACTGCACCGGAATCTGCTGGCCGCCGACAGATACGTTAGCCACGTCGTTCGGCTGCGGTAAGCGGGCCTTGCTCACTGTCGCGCCCGCCGTGCCGGTGAGGCCGGTGAGCGAAGCAAACTGTTCGAGTTGCGCCTGCGCGGCGCCCACCCTCGCCTTGGCGATCTGCAGGTCGGGATTGTTTTGCAAGGCTTCAGCGGTCAGCTCATCCAGTTGCGGATCGCGGTAACGCTTGACCCAATCAGGCGCGGGCCACGCCCCGTTCGCGCCTGGCCCGATGGTCTGCGAAAGTGCATCGGTGGATGGCTTGATCGGTTTGACGTTCGCTTGCAGGCCCGCGTCGCTCACGCAACCGCTCAGCGCTGCTGCAATCAGCAGCGGCGGCAGCAGCAACGGCAACGTGCGTGGCTTGGGGAATTGCATAGACCGTCTCATGAGTGCCGGGTAAGGGACATTGCAGGTTCTCCTGCTACCGGCGTATTCGTCTCGCCAAGCCTCGCCGGGCTAGTCGCATTAACCAGATTCGCGGTCCTGGCAACTTTGGCCGCGAGTCGCGGACGCGTGCGCTCAAGCGGCCCCATTCGTCCGAAGAATCCATCGAATAGACCCAGTGCTATCGCATTGAGCTTGGCCAGCTTGTCCTTTTCAAGCAGCGCAATCTGCACGATTTGCCAGAGCGTCAGCACGTTCGGTACGATGGCGACCGGCAGGCGCATTCCATACTGCAGCGCAAGCTGCATTGCGTTTCGCGCGCTGTAATAGCGGCGGAAACCGGGGTGATTCATCGTCGTCAATTCCAGAGAACCCAGCTTGTGGCGCCGCCGTGAGCCGATCCGATGCAGCAGTACAAGTGACGGCACCACGTACACCGGTACATTACGCAGCAACGCACGCAGGCAGTATTCGGTGTCGACGTGGTCGATAAAAAGCGTTTCATCGAAGCGGCCGAGCCGCGCGAACGCCTCGCGTGAAATCACACAGCCGGACGAAATCAGAAACGCGCAGCGTTGCATCGCGGCGTCGGCGTGTATCGACAGCCGCTCCACCGCCAGACCGCTCGTCGCGAGTTCGGGCAGGAAGCGTTGATCGTTTTCATCGAAGACGCGCGGGCCCGCTAAAAATGCCCGGCCACTCATCGACGTGCACCGGTCGCGCATCACCGCGAAGTAAGCGTCTGGCGCCTCGGAATCCTGGTCGAACAGCGCGACTGCATCCGCGCCTGCGTCGAACAGCGCGCTCAGGCCGCAATTGAAGGCGCCGGCAATGCCGTTGCGATTACCGTGATGCAGCAACGCAACGCCCGCCTCGCCCAACACCATCGCGGCGCGCGCGTCCGGCAACGGCGAGTTGTCGACTACCAGCAGGCGGTCGCACGCCGAACGCATCGCCACCGCGCGCGCGAGCTGCTCTTCACTCGGATGAAACAGGATGATCAATGCGCCCAGGATCGTCATTCGAAGTTCCTCAGTGACCTAAAGCCATCGCCGCGCCGCGCTTCGGACGCGTGAGCCACATCATCGCGGCGAGCACGAGGCAGGTGATGCTTGCCATGTAGAACATGTCGCCGGTCGCCATCATGTAGGCCTGTTGCTGCACGACGTGATGCAAGGTGGCGAGTTCGCGCGCGCCGTCGATGCCCATGCCGTGCAGACCCTGAACGAAGCGCTGCGTATTGCCGGACGATTTCGTCACGGACTGCGCGACGACGTCGTAGTGATATAGCGCGCGGTTATCCCATAGCGTGACGCTCATCGCCGTGCCGAACGCCGCCGACAGCGTGCGCAAAAAATTCGACAGACTCGAGGCCGCGGCAAGCTTGTCGTCGGACACGCGCGAGAGCGTTGCAGCGGTCAACGGAATGAAGAAGCACGGCAAGCCGATGCCCTGAATCAGACCCGGCGTGATGATTTGCGTGAAGGTCATGGTCAGCGTGAAATGCGCATCCCACCACAGCACGCCCGCGAACACGAGAAAGCCGAAAGTCGCGAGCACGCGCGCGTCGAAGCGGGCCGCATAAATGCCGACCAGAATCGAGAACACCAGCGCGAGCACGCCAAGCGGTGCGGTGGCGAGGCCGGCCTGGTACGCGGTGTAGCCCATCACAGCCTGCAGCCAGAGCGGAAAGATCACGCCGACTACCGAGAAGCTCATCATGCCGAGCGAAATGATCAACACGCAGAACGAAAACGTGCGATCGCGGAACAGGCTCAGATCGATTACCGGATGCCGTTCGCCCGCCTCCCAGATCAACAGCGACACGATCGCCAGGCCGGCGACGATCGCGAGCGTCAGGATCAACGGCGAATCGAACCAGCCGCGGTCGTGACCGAGATCCAGCACCGTCTGCAGCGAGCCGACGCCGACGACCAGCAAGATAATGCCGGGCAGATCGATCGGCACTGCCTTGCCAACGGGTGCATCGCGGCGCAGCAGCGTCATGCACACCGCAAACGAAAAGATGCCGATCGGCAGATTGATGAGGAAGATCCACGGCCACGAGAAATTGTCGATGATCCAGCCACCCACCACCGGGCCGAAGATCGGCGCGAGCAGCACCGTCATCGCCCACAGCGCGAGTGCCACGACACGCTTATCCGGCGGAAAGGTCCGCAGCAGGATCGTTTGGGAGAGCGGCACCATCGGCCCGGAAAAGAGCCCCTGCAATGCCCGGCATACAACCAGAAGATGAAAGTCGCCTGCTATGCCGCATAGCAGCGACGTCAACGTGAAAAGGATCACCGCGCCGAGGAACAACCGCGTTTCGCCGACCCGCCTCGAGAGCCAGCCCGTCAAGGGCACGGCGATGGCGGCGGCCACGGAGTACGAACTGATCACCCACGTGCCCTGGCTGTTGGACACGCCAAGGCCGCCGGAAATCGCCGGTACCGCAACGTTGGTTACCGTCGAATCCAGGACTTCGATAAACGTGGCCAGCGACAACGCGAACGTCAGCAAGGCGAGCCGCGCACCGCGCATGCCGGGTGTGCTGCGCTCGCCGGCGGGGCCAATGCCGGAGCCGACGCCGTGCGCCTCGTCAGCCGACGCAGCGTGCTTCGGCAATGGCGTGGCGGCGCTCATGCGCTATGCCCGCTGTCTGCAAGTGCCGGCATAGACACGCGGCCGAGGCTTTGCGCGCGCACGCCGGCGGGCACGAAACTTTCGATATACCGTGCGGCCGCCTCGCAGCCATCCGGCAACGACGCAAGCCGGTCCTGCACGCGCCCGCACTGCGTCGCAATCGACGGGCTGCCGAGCACATGCTTCAACGCACGCGCAAGCGCCTGCGGCTCCAGTGGCTTATCGAGCCGAACGCCGCAACCACTCACGACGACACGCTGCGCGTTATCGAACTGATCGTGCGCGAACGGCGTCACCACTTGCGGAATGCCGGCAGCATACGCAAGCGCCGCGGTGCCGATGCCGCCGTGATGCACCAGCGCCCGGCAGCGCGGCAACAGCTTTTGCAGCGGTACGTAACGCCGCTTGAGCAGCGCACCCTGTGCACCCATCTGCGCACTTGTTTGGGCGGCTGGCGCATCCGGCGTCAAAAGAATCCCGCGCAACCCGCTTTCCGCCAGCGCCGCGCTCACTGCATCCGTATAGCGCGCCTGATCGATCAAGGTCGAACCCGCGGTGAAAACCACCGGCCGCTCGCCCGCGGCGAGAAAGGCTTCGAGTTGGGGATCGGGCGCCTGCACGCCCGTGTCGTTGAACAGCGGAAAACCACTGAGGCAACGCGGCGACGGCCAATCCGGCTGAGCTTGCGCGAACCAGTCAGGAAAGAGACACAGCACACCATCGGTCGAATGCAGCCACTCGCCGAAAATGCGGCGCGCCGGTGCGAGCCCCAGTTCCACGCGCAACGCATTCAATGCGGGGCCGCAGATCTTGTCGAGTACGTGGCGCTCGATCAGTCGCAGCAGCGCCGTTTTTAGAGCCAATGGCAAGCCGCGCGGAATGGTCAACCGTGGGTGTGTGGGCGGCGCATGCGCGGAGAGCAGCGTCGACGGCGAGACCTGCACCGATACGAACGGCACCCGATACAGCTCCTGCATCAACCGCGCGGAAAAAGCCCACAACGTGCCGACCAGCACGGTGTCGCTGTCGGTCAACGCAACCAGCGTGTCGAAATGCGGACACAGCGTCGGCGCAATCACTGCCCACAGCGTGCGGAATGACGTACGTGGATGCCATAGCGCCGGGTTCGTCATCGCCGCTTCATATTCGGCCGCAGTGCCGATCGAAACGAATGCGAAACCCTGGCGCGAGGCGGCCTCCGCGAACGGCGGATGCGTGCAGAAGACAATCTCGTGACCGCGCGCGGCTAATGCCGCGCCGATGCCGAGCAAAGGATGCACGTCGCCCGCCGAGCCGATCGCGGTGATGATGACTTTCGCCATTCAGGTCGCTCAGAAGAGACCGGGAATCAGCGCGGCGACGTCGCGGCGATATTGCGAATACGCACGGCCGAAGTGACCCGTCAGCCAACTCTCCTCGACCCGGACCTTGTACGCCAGCGAGGCGAAAATCAGCACTAGCCCAGCCACGCCACGCCATTGCGCGCCGATCAGCACAGCACCGAGAAGCGCCAGCAGGCAGCCGGTATAGATCGGATGACGAACCAGTCCATAGGGTCCGCTGCGCACCAGCTCGTGGTCTTCCTTCAGCGTGACCGAGACGCTCCAGTTGGTGCCGAGATGCAGCCGCGCCCAAACGGAAAACGCAAGGCCAGCTAACAGCACGGCCAAGCCCATCAGCTGCAGCGGCCCGATCGCATGCGGATCGAAGGACAACGCCGCTGTGTTGAAGTCCGGCAGGATGATCAGTGCGCCTCCGCCGATCAACGGAATCGACTGCAACGTGCGCGACAGAGACGCTTCCTTGCGCGCGGTTTCCTTGACGCGGTTCGACGTCGCGATCCAATACAGCAGCCACAGCGTCCACGGTACGACGATAGTGATGCTCTGAGCGATATTCATGGTGTTTCGACCTGTTGGAACGAGTGATCGGCGGTGGCTTGCAACGCGACGTTCGCGATGGCGGGTTGTTGCACCGGCATGGCGGACGTGCGGGCGGCGAACGTGTCGAAACCATCGAGCCCACGGGCTGGCGCCTGGACCCGCGCGGCGCCGAAGTAATCGAAAATGGCCGTCCGAACCTGGCGCAGTGCGGCCCGCCCTTCGAGATCGAGGAAATGCCCGGCCTGCTCGATCGTGAGAAACTCGGCGCGCTTCAGATGCGCGCTAAGCGAGCGGGCGTCCTCAGGCGTGGTGTAGTCGTCGAGCTCGCCGTTGAGGAATTTCAGGCCGCACTCGATGTTGCGGAACTCGTGCAGATAGTCCTCTGGACGGATAGCCAGAATCTGGTCGACGTGAAAGGCCACCTGGTCCTGCTCATCGCGTGGCAGCGTGGAGAGGTAGCGGTAGTTATAGAGCTTCATGATGCGCGGCAGATGCTGCCCAACGGTATCGTTGAGCAGTTGCGCGGCCTTCAGATTTTCGCCGGCGGCGATGTGGTCGCGCGCCGCGGTCACATACGCGGTCATCGCTGCGTTGAGCCGCGGCGAGAACGACGCAATCACCGCGCGCCTCACGCTGGTGCGCGCCCGCGAGAGCGCCAGCAGCGACGCCACTCCGCCCCACGACACCGATAACAGGAAGCTCGGCTCGAATAAGCCTATTAGATGCAGCAGAATGTCGACTTCATCGTCTTTTGTCAGAACGAAGTCGCACACGTTATGCGTTTTCGATTGACCCGCATAAGGCAAATCGAAACAAATTGGGTTATAGCGTTCGCCGAGGTATTTGATTGTCTGTCCGAACGACGCCGTGGTGGCCAGCGCGCCGTTGATCAGAATGACACTCTCGAAGGCCGGATCGAATACGTGACGTTCAACGTAGACTTTCAGGCCCGCCGGTAGCGGAACAAGGAGTTTTTCGATGGGCATGGCGTATTCGCATGCACTTGCGCAACGCAAATGCGTACCGATACCGCGCCCGCACTCGCGGACGCCTTGCGGCCGTACTACCGGGGATCAGGCCCATGCGATTTGCCTTTAAGTACCATTACGTACCCTTACGCCGGCAAATCCGATCCGCGACGACCGCTGCTGCACCGAAAACACGTACCACTCGACGTGATACCTGCCGGCTCTTCGTGACGCGTGCCTGAACTCAGGTCCGCTTCAATCGAGCGTTCGATGCCTCGTAATATATTTATATGTAATTTCGAATGCGTTGCTTCAATCTCTACAGCACGCCATTCGTTGCTGTCACTCTGCCCTCACTGCGTGAAGACTTCATGTCAATATACGATGACGGAAAGTTTTTTAACATGTTTCAAAAATAAAAGCTAAAAAAAGTCATTGAGCATATGTTCGAAATGGGCGGGAAAATGTTATTGAAAGGAAACAGCAGCGCGTTGCGCAGTCATCGCATCACAGCTGCGTATCCAGCAGCGACGCAAACTTCTCGATCAGCTTCTCCGGAAACGGCCGTCGCAGCCACGCGTCGAGTGTGACCTGGTGCGACTGTCTGATGTCGTCTGCGAAGGTTGCGGTTTGCTGCTTCGCGAAGTCGTGGTCGTAGATATTCAGGTTCGCTTCGTCGTTGAGTTTGAACGAGCGGCTATCGAAATTGGTGGAGCCGACCGAGACCAGGTACTCGTCCACCACCAGCAACTTGCAATGAAACATGGTCGGCTGATACTCGAACATCTCGACACCCGCTCGCAGCAAGTTGCCCCAACAGGCACGCGACGCTTCGCGCACGGTATGGGTGTCGATACGTTTTCCGGGCATGAGGATCTGTACTTTCACACCGCGCTTTGCCGCCTCGACGATCGCATTGATCGTCAGCTTGTCCGGTACAAAGTAGGCACTCGCCAGATGAATAGAGCGGGTTGCCGCGGTGATCGCCATCAGATACATCAACTGCATGTCATCGCTGCCGCCTGAAGGCGAACTGCTGAACATATGCGCGAGGCCGTCACCAACGCCCTCGACTTCCGGAAAGTAGTCGGGCCCATGCAGCACATTGCCGGTCGCTTTAACCCAGTTGTCCATGAACACGGCCTGCATGTGGCCAACCACCGGGCCGGCCACACGAAAATGAGTATCGCGCCAATGTTTTTCGTCTTGTGCGTGGCCGGTCCACTCCGGTGCAATGCCCACGCCGCCGGTAAAGCCGATGTGTCCGTCAATCACCAGCAGCTTGCGGTGAGTGCGATCGTTCATTCGCCCGAGACCGGTCCAATGCGGCTTGTGATACTGGATCACTTCCGCGCCCGCATCTTGAAGCATGTTCAGATAACGCTTATCCATTTTCGACGAGCCCACCCAATCGAGCAGTACATGCACGGCGACGCCTTCGCGTGCTTTGTCCGCCAGTGCGCTGGCGATCTGCTCGCCTATCTCGCCGGACCAGTAAATGAAGGTTTCAAACGTGATGGTTTTACTTGCGGAGCGGATGCCTTCGAGCATCGACGGAAAGATATGTTCGCCGTTCAGCAACATCTCGAAGCGGTTTCCGGACAGTACGGGCGGCCCGAGCAGCAGGCCCATTGAACGGAGAAACTGCGGGTCGTCACTCGTATAAAGCCGTTCGATCTTGTGTTCGATCTTCTTTTCGCCACTCGACAGATTGGCAATCACCAATATGATGACGAGCGTGACAAAGGCGGTAATGGGAATCGTCAGCATGCGTGGCCTCGATGCTAATCGGCAGGACGCGGCGGGCAAGCACCCTGCAGTTCGTGGTTTGCCGTTTGGCGGGCACGCCGGGACCTTAAGCCCGGGTTCTTACTACCTGGGCAGGACGCATTGCGCGTGCCCGTTGCCAGGACCGTGTTTTGCTACATAGTGTGCCGATTGACTGGAGGGGCAGGCATTGGAACGCCCGAACGCTGCGCGAGGCGAGCGTTCAGGCGATGGGACAGACTGGAAAGAGGTCGCGTCACCCAGCGGCAATGAACGCCAACAAGCAGCAACAAGCGGCAATAACCGCCAGGAAGATTAGCGGACCAGCGAGAAGGCTTCCCGCCAGGCGATCTCACCCGCGCCATACACGCCGACCACCGTATAGTCCGACGCCACGCATTCGAACGTCGCACCCTGAAATGTGATGACGAAATGGCGTTGCAAAGGACCAGGCGACGTAACGGCCGAAATCTCAGCGGCCAACGACGAATTCATGACTTCGTGAACCGAGTACCCACTGAGTCCTTGCGACGCGAGTGGATGTATCTCGAGATCGCCGTCACCGGGCGGCCCAAGACGATGAAACACGGCGTCGGGAAATAGCACCGTGCAAAATGGATCATCGTCGGAATCGAATGGTCCGAATCGTTCGAAGTCGGATTCAGCAATCGGATAAGCCAGAATCACCCGGCGGTCGCTGGCGACAATGAATGGTTCGGCGGCGTCGGCTGCCGGGTGAGGAACGGAATCCAGCAGGACGACATGGTCCTCCTGCTGGGGTACTTCGAGCATGCTGGTCATCTACTTCGCGACTCCGTTGCGCTCACGCGCCGGCTTGCACTGACGAGGTTTGCGGCGCTGCGGCGGCGCTCGTCGCGCCGGCTTTGCCTCTACCACCCGCTTTGCGGCCTGGCGCTTTCCTGGCCGTTGCCGTTTTCTTCACAGCAGCCTTCTTTACCGCGGCTTTCTTTGCAGCGGGCTTAGCCGTGCTTTTCTTTGCCGCAGCTTTCTTAGTGGCCGCGGTACCTTTCTTCGCCACTGCCTTTTTCGCCGTCACGACTTTTTTTGCGGCGACATTGCTGGCAGCCGAGGCGCCATCGATCAGAAATTTGGTGCGGTCCTTGACCGTGGCGAGCCATGCCGGCGCCGGCCCGCGTCCACTCCAGGTCGCTCCAGTTTTCGGATTGAGGTACTTGGGCGGCTGTGCGCCTTTAGGCTGACCTTTACTTTTGCCTTTGGCCTGAGTAACCGCTGCCTTTGCCGCGGACTTCAGTTCGCTTGCGCCTTCAATCAGGAATTGAGTCCGGTCTTTCACGGCGGCAATCCAGGCCGGTGCACGCCCGTGACCTGTCCATGTCGCGCCCGTTTTATGGTCGCGGTACTTCGGCAGCGACTTACCTGCGCCAGCGGCTTTTGCTTTGCCACCTGCAGCATGGCCATTCAAGCCGCGCGCGGCGCGTCTCGCCTTTGCCTTTGCTTCGATATCTGCGGTAGTGAGACCGTGCTTGAGCATCAGCTCGCGAATCTGGTCGACCGCAACTTGTGCTTTCCTGGCAATAAGGACGTCAGCTTGCGCCTGGAGCTTCTTAAGCTTTGCTTGGATTTGCTCTAACGTGGGCATTTGATTGCTCCTTATGTGGTAATCGATCGAACTATGCCATGAATAGCGCGAGAAAGGCAGATCTATGCAACTATAAAGGCATCAGGTTTACACGGGAATGCATCCCGTGGAGTACGAACCTTTCGAGCTCACTACTCGATAACCGCATTCCTTAACCTTTCCAATTGCCGGCCAGTCACTCAAATAGGAGTAAAAACGACAACCTGGCGGTCAGCGATATACCTCACACTGCGCATGAACCGGTACTGCTGATCGTCGGCAGTTATCCGGTTGAGTCCCAACTGCGTCAATGCAAGCATCTCGTCGGCCTGGAAGGCGGCCACTACACCGTGATCAGTCAAATCCTCCAACGTGCCGGACGGATTGCCGACATAGATACTGCGCACCTGCGTGCCGATCCGCATCAGAACCACGCTTTCTCCCTCGTCGAGCGCCAGTTCGAGATAGGTGGCAAGCGTTCGTAATGAATCCGGCGTGCAAGCCTGGGCCTGATAGATTGCAGCATTCGATGGCGTCATTTCTGTTTCCCCGTCACCTATGTCAAGAGAAGCCGGCCGCCGTGCAATGCGGCAATAGCCGCTTCTACTATAGGCAAGCATCCGGAGATTCAAAGGGCGGCAGTTCATTTTTTTGCCGGTAAGCCCACGTTACCAATCTCGCAGCGCTGTTTCATCTATGATTGACGCGCACGCGAGCGGCGCGAACGCCGCGAATGGTGTGAACATGAATGGCGTCGCGCGCAATGGCGCGAGCACGAATGGCATGAATGCGGCCGCTGGGGCGGCTATTGAAATAACGCGCAAAAGCGCCCTCTTTTCAGGCGATCCGCAATCCGTGAGCCGGCAGAATCTCCTGCGTAATCACAAAACGGTGCTCTTTGACGGCGTCGTGAAAGCGCCGGTAATCACTTTTCTCAAAGATGTCGCTCCACCGGGGGCGGTCCCCGCTATCGTCGTCGGACTGCAAACCGGTGGCCTTATATTTCCAGGAGCCGAGCCCCTTGGCCACATAGTCCGGAACCGACTCCGACAGGCCTGGAATGACATCGGTTTTCACCGCTTCGCAAATGGTCTGCAGGCGCTTGTTGTCGTCCAGATTCCGATTGGTGTCGAGAAGCTTCGTGAGTGCGGTTTTGACATCTTCCGGCAGGCCTGGCTGGGATTCAAAATCTTCCCGTCCCGCGACATAGCCGCGCACCGCACGGCAAGTCATCTCGGCCGCCTGCATGAACTCCGGCAGATTGTGCCTGTCGACGCGCTCATTTCTACCGTCGGTGTAATGCCATTTTGCCCACGGCTGATCGGGATAGTGCAAAGCGGCCCCATGACCGACAGGCAGTGCAAGCGTCAGCACATCTTCCTCGACGTGTTCGACCAGATGCCGGGTTGCGCGGGTAAGACGGGCAAGCCAGCTTTCCTTCGTGCAATCTTCCGCCTCCAGCATATGAACGCGATTCATCGGGCTTTCGATACCGGCGAAGCCCTGGTGGGCCCACGTATCGACGTACGCGTGAAGCGTCACACCCAGGCGGTGCAATGCCGTATCGGTGCCCCGCTGCCGGATCGCCCGGCGCACCACCTCGCGAGCAACTGCGCTATCCGGCCGGCACACCGCCTTCTCTTCGAGCGTCTCCCCCTCGCCGGCAGGCAGAAAATGAAATGGCGTCCACACCAGACGATTCTGGTCGTCTTCCGTATTGGTGTAATCGAATAGCTTGTGCGCCGTAGCAAAGCGCTCGAATGTCTCGCCGCCGGCAAAACGCAGTATTCCTGAAGTGGTCGCGTCGTCGACATACTGGCAGGCATGGGCCACCGTGAGCGCCTCGGCGGGCGCCATCCCGCCGATACGGGCGACGATATAGACCACCCCGTAGTGAAAGTCGATATTCATGGAAAACGCTCCTGAGGCGCGACGAATGACGGCTAGATATTCCGGAATGCGCAAAGCGGCGATTGCAGTGTTGCCGCACGCGCAGAGGGTAAACGACCGAGTGCAACAGGACTTAAAAAAAGAATGCCACTACTTTTAGGGGAACACATACGCCACGCCCGCCGACCGAAGCGAGAACTTCTTTCCTTTCAGGAAATCCCGTTGATCGTGAATACGTCAGGTTAGATCACCGCGAGAGCGGCGCGGTTTTTATCACAGATAGATTTCAGTGGGCAAATGCAGTGCCCTGAAAAAGAAAAACCCCGCTTCGATCTCCGGAGCGGGGTTCAGTCTCAGCGCACTTCGCGCGGTATTACTTGACGATACCTACGAGTTCGACTTCAAACGTCAGGTCGCTATTCGGGGGAATCGGACCGACTCCGCGCTCGCCATAGGCCGTGGCCGACGGGCAGGTCAGCTTGGCCTTTTCGCCGACCTTCATCTTTTGCACGCCTTGCGTCCAGCACGGAATCACGCGATTGAGCGGGAAGGTTGCCGGACCGCCATGCTTCGCCGAGCTATCGAACTCGGTGCCGTTTGCGAGCGTGCCGCGATAGTTGACCTTGACGACATCGTCTGCGGCAGGCTGGGCGCCCGTGCCCTGCGTAAGATGTTCAACGATGACGCCGGAAGGCAGTTTCTCAGTGGTGGAAGCGGCCATCGCCGTCGAAGAAAGAACAGCCGCGGCGACCAAAGCAACGATAGATTTCAAAGCGAGTCTCCAGGTGGGTAATGCGTGTCATTGTAGCGGATGACATGTTGCAGGCCGTTGACCGCCGATGCTGGGCAATCACAGACGCAAAGGCAGTTGAGCGGCAGAGTCCGTGGCACAGAGAATGCTACTTCCTGACGAGCGGCACGTAGGGTCGCCCCGGCGCGCACGCGCGCTTTGCAAGTGACTCAATACGGTTCCTTTCGCAGGCGGATGCCATGACTACTGAAAACCTGGAACCGGAACTTGTCGTCGAAGATATCGGCGAACGCTCCTGGATGAAGCGGCTCGGTCCCGGTCTGATTACCGGCGCCGCCGACGACGATCCGAGCGGCATCGCCACCTATTCGCAGGCCGGCGCGCAATTCGGCTTTGGATTGCTATGGACGTTGCTGATCACCTACCCGCTGATGGTGTCGATACAACTTGTCAGTGCCCGCATGGGACGGGTAACGGGCAGCGGACTCGCAACCAATCTGCGCCGCCACTACCCCGCTCCGCTTTTGTATCTCGCGGTACTGGTGCTGCTCGCGGCGAACACCATCAATATCGCGGCCGATCTCGCGGCAATGGGCGCCGCCGCAAAACTGGTGATCGGCGGCCCGGTCCAACTCTACGTCGCGTTGTTCGGCACGGCCTCCCTGCTGATGCAGGTATTCATTCCCTACGAACGCTACGCGAGCATTCTGAAATGGCTGACACTCACGTTGTTCGCTTACGTCGCCATCATCTTCGTGATTCCGATTGATTGGAAAGCAGTCGGACTGAGCATCGTGAAACCACCGGTTCAACTGTCCGGCGGTTATCTGACGACCGTGGTTGCGGTACTCGGGACGACCATCAGCCCGTATCTCTTCTTCTGGCAGGCATCGCAGGAAGTCGAGGAGATCCGCTCGAATCCCGCGCAGCAATCGCTTTTGCGCGCACCGATGCAGGCGGCCGCACAACTGAAGCGAATCAACATGGACACGTGGGTCGGCATGGCCGTTTCGAACGGCGTGGCGTTTTTCATCATGCTTACTGCCGCCGCCACGCTACACGCGCATCACATTGAAGTGAAAACCACCGCCGATGCCGCCAGTGCGCTCAAGCCGATTGCCGGCAACCTGGCGTTTGCGCTGTTTAGCCTCGGCATTATCGGCACGGGTCTGCTGGCGTTGCCGGTGCTGGCGGGTTCGGCCGCCTACGCGGCTGCGGGCACGATGAAATGGCGCAATAGTCTGGCGTTACAGGTACGTCTGGCGAAGCAGTTTTATGGCGTGGTCGCGGTGGCGATTCTCGGTGGTATTGCGCTCACATTCATGCGGCTCGACCCGATCAAAGCGCTGTATTGGAGCGCGGTAATCAACGGCGTCGCAGCCGTTCCGATCATGGTGCTCGTGATGGTGATGGCGGCCAGCCCCAAGGTGATGGGCCAGTTCGTCGTGACCGGCTGGTTGCGCTGGCTCGGCTGGATCGCTACCGCAGCAATGGGGCTCGCTGCGGCCGGCATGTTCTGGCCGGGATGATTGCTCGCGTGAACTTATTCGACGTCCAGGCCGAGTGACGGTAACGGCACGCTTTGTGATCTTGCCGCGCGTGCGGTTAATCCAGACGATGCACTACGTACTCACCCGCTGTCTCAGCGACGTGCGCCTTGAAGTCCGCGAGCATTGTTTCGCGCTCTCGGACATCGGCCAGCACAGTTGGATCGAGTAGCGCGGTAATCACTTCCTCGCGATCGCGGCTCGCTTCCGTCACGACGTCGCCATACGGGCCCCAGATCGCGCTCGCGCCGCACGTTTCCCAGCCGCCTGTAGTGCCGACGTGATTCGACAAGAGCACGTACAGGGTGTTGTCAAAAGCACGCGCGGGAAACCAGATGCGCGACTGATGATAGCCAGTCTTCACGCTAAAGAGCGCGCTCACCAGGTAAGCGTGCGCGCCGTTTACAGCGGCGTTGCGCGCGTGCTCAGGAAAACCGGAGTCGTAGCACACGCCGAGCGCGAGCCGCCAGCCGTCGATCTCAAGCATGCAGCCTTGCAAGCCGGCCTGATAGATCTTTGTCTCGCCGCTGTAGAGATGCTGCTTGTGATACGACTCGATCAGCTCGCCTGCGCGGTTGAACACTAGCGACGAAATATGAAGGCCGTCCACGTTGCGTATGCCGCGTGTCGCCGCACCGACGATTACGGCGATCTCGCGCTCGCGGCAAACTTCGCGAATCGGTTCGAGCCGCGCGTCGTGTTCGTCGAAGGCGTATTTCGCGGGGTCGCCGGCAATCAGGTCAGGTTCGTAGCCACTTAGGAATTTCTCGGGGAAGACCACTAGTTTCGCGCCGCGGTCGGCGGCGATGTTGGTCAGTTCGACCGTTCTGGCGATGTTCGCCGTGACGTCGCCGGACACCGGTTGCGCTTGCGCCGCCGCAATTCGCAATGGTGCTTGCGGCAGCGAGACCTGTTTGTTGTTCAACGCAGACTCCGTTTTGCGCAATGCGCAACGTTGTAAATGGACTGATGCGGTGCGGCCGCCGGGGGTTGGCTTTGGCGTTTTATGCGGTGAGCGTGACCCGGTATTTAATCATGGACGGCACTTTATCAGGCGGAGGTTGTTTGCGTTTTCATGAGTCGCGTTGAGTGGATGTTCTTTGAACTTAAG
This sequence comes from Paraburkholderia sp. SECH2, assembly GCF_030464795.1. NCBI lineage: Bacteria > Pseudomonadati > Pseudomonadota > Betaproteobacteria > Burkholderiales > Burkholderiaceae > Paraburkholderia > Paraburkholderia sp. SECH2. The sequence goes on along the minus strand of NZ_JALPRH010000025.1, from coordinate 97,161 downwards.
AAGGCAGGTGATTGAAGCGGCGCGGGCGGCCGTTTGTCGGCCGCCCGCGCGCTAAGGATTGCAAGATGCGTTAGTGGCCGTTGCCGTGTCCGCCGCCGTAACCGCCACCATGGCCGCCACCGAAGCCTCCACCGAAACCACCGCCATGGCCCTGGCCGCTGCTGCCTTTGCCGCTGCTGCCTTTGCCGCCGTCGCCTTTGCCACTGTTGCCGTGGCCACCGTCGCCCTTGCCACCGTCTCCATGGCCACCGTTGCCATGACCTCCATCGCCGTGGCCACCGTCGCCTTTGCCACCATCTCCATGGCCACCGTTGCCATGACCGCCATCGCCGTGGCCACCGTCACCATGACCGCCGTCGCCATGGCCGCCATCACCATGGCCACCGCTTCCATGACCGCCGTCGCCGTGGCCGCCGTCACCATGACCGCCGTCGCCGTGACCGCCATCGCCATGGCCACCGCTGCCATGACCACCGTCACCATGACCGCCATCGCCGTGGCCGCCATCACCATGGCCACCGTCACCATGACCGCCATCGCCGTGACCGCCATCACCATGGCCACCGCTGCCATGACCGCCATCGCCATGACCTCCATCGCCGTGGCCACCATCACCATGGCCACCGTCGCCATGGCCGCCATCTCCATGACCACCGTCACCATGACCACCGTCACCATGACCACCATCACCATGACCC
>NZ_JALPRH010000025.1:453-96371 GCF_030464795.1 Paraburkholderia sp. SECH2 | reverse complement strand
CATGACCACCGTCACCATGACCGCCGTCGCCATGGCCGCCATCTCCATGACCACCGTCACCATGACCGCCGTCGCCATGGCCGCCATCTCCATGACCACCGCCACCATGACCGCCGTCGCCGTGACCGCCGTCGCCATTTCCGCCCGTCCCACCACCGCCTGTTCCACCTCCGCCTGTTCCACCTCCGCCTGTTCCACCACCGCCCGTCCCACCACCGCCCGTCCCACCTCCGCCCGTCCCACCACCGCCCGTCCCACCACCGCCCGTCCCACCACCGCCCGTCCCACCACCGCCTGTTCCACCACCGCCCGTCCCACCACCGCCTGTTCCACCACTACCCGTCCCACCCTTCCCCCCACTACCGCTCCCCGCACTTCCGGCACCGAGTCCCACCGCGCCAGACGTCGAGCCGCCTCCGCTACCGTTAGCGCCCGCTCCAGTCGATGAAGTCCCGCTGCCATCGCTGCTCTGCGAGCCCGACGCCGATGCAGACCCCAGCCCCGCAGCCGCAGCCACCCCACTTCCACCAAACGCTCGCAATCCACCATCGTCCTTCTTGCAGCCGAGCGTATCGAATAACGGACAATCAATCGGCAATGCTTGCGCAACCATCAGCTTCGCCGAACTTGCGGACGGCGCAGCAGGTGCAGTCGGGTTCGTTTGAGCACCCGCCATCGCCGCATAAAGACTCACAGCAACCGCCAATACCGCTTTGCTTGTCCCCAACGTCCGCGTGTCCCCGTTTTGCTTTTTCATTTCATTCTCCTAACCATATAAATCGAAAGACAGATTCAGATAACGAGTGAATCTCTGTTCGCTGTTAAAAATGAAACTTCAAAGCCCGGTCGACATTGCCAGGCACCGCACGAAAAGCGCGCGACGCCCGGCATCTCATCCGCAGATAATCCCGGTCCGATTTGACGTGATCCGGAAGAAGCGACTAGCTGTGCGCGAACAAAGGCTTGAAAAGAACACAGCAGGGGCCCGATGGACATTGAAGTTATGCGGAGCGCCATCCGATGACCGTGCGCTACCCCACGCAATGCGAAATTGCTGGCCTGTTTCCGATTAATTGCGCTGTACGACTGTTAAATATCGTTAATTACCGTTTTTAACAGCATCGGAAATTATCTTCTCTAGATATGTAGTCCAAACTATTATTTTTACTTCAGACCCAGATCGCTTCATCAGATGATTCGAACAGCCGCAAACAACCTATTTACCCGGGAGCGAGGGGTTTCGGCGGAGAAGTGAGCCTGAAAACCGAATCAGGCGACAATACGCAGATCGCAACCTCATCGACAACAGGAAGAGAAATGCTTTTATCCGAACAATGGGTACTGGTAACGGGCGGCGCTCGCGGACTCGGCGCCGCGATCACGCGCGCACTGGTACGCGAAGGCGCGGGCGTCGTGGTGAATTACCGCAAGAGCGAAACGCTGGCTCACGCACTGAAAGACGAATTCGGCGATCGTGTCCTGCCGATCCAGGCGGACGTGACCGATGCGGCCGCCGTCGCGCGCCTGTTCGAAACGGCGCAGGCGCAAACCGGGCAGCCCATCGTGTCGGTGGTCAACAACGCGTTGGCCGACTTTCAGTTCGACGGCGACGCCCGCCCGAAAATCGACTCAATCGACTGGGCGCGTTTCCAGCAGCAATTGGACGGCTCACTCAAGGGGGCGCTCAATACGACGCAAGCGGCGGCCGCGGGCATGCGCTCGCGCGGATTCGGCCGCATCGTCAACGTCGGCACCAATCTGTTTCAGAACCCGGTGGTCCCCTATCACGACTACACGGCAGCCAAAGCAGCCCTGTTGTCGCTCACGCGCACCGCCGCTCACGATCTCGGCCCGGATGGCATTACGGTAAACATGGTGTCGGGTGGTCTGCTGCGCACCACGGACGCGAGCGCCGCCACGCCGGAATTCGTCTTCGACCTGATCGCCAGTTCGACACCAGTGCGGCGTGTCACGACGCCTGAGGATTTCGCCGACGCCGTGCTGTTCTTCCTGTCGCCGTGGGCGCGTGCAGTCACGGGGCAAAATCTGATCGTGGACGGCGGCCTCGTGAAGGGATAATCCTAAGGCGCGCAGCAACGTTCCGCTCAGTTCACCTCGACCACAACTTTGCCTCGCGCGCTACCGTCGGCCAGTGCTTCATAAGCAAGCTGCGCGGTGCCCAGATCAAAGCGCCGCGCGTCGAGGCGGGGCGCGAGCCTGTTTTCTTCCGCGAGCCGCGCCGCCACTCTCAGCATCTCGCCGTGATGCGCGCGGCCTTTGCCAGAAAGCAACGCATGCAGCGTGAACACACCTGAGTAGGTCGCTTCGCGAAACGACAGCGGCGCTAGCGCATGCGTGCCCCAGCCGAGCGCGCTCACCACATGGCCGAAATGCCGCACGGCGGCAAACGATGCGTCAAGCGTCGTCCCGCCGACCGTATCGACGACCAGGTCGAAACCCACACCATCCGTCGCAGACTGGACATATTGTTCGACCGACTGTGCACGGTAATCGATCGGCCTGGCGCCGAGCGCCTCCACCACGCTCGCTCACGGTCGCAAAGACCTTCGCATCGAGCGCGAGCGCCAACTGCACGCAGACGTATCCGACACCACCCGCCCCACCATGCACGAGCACCGTTTGCCCTGCCTGCAGATGCGCACGATCGACAATGCCCGAGTACGCCGTGATAAAAGCAAGCGGTAGCGTAGCGGCTTCGCGCATTGAGAGATTGGACGGTTTCAAGGCCAGCAAATCCGCATTGACCGATGCGTATTGCGCCAGCGATCCTTGCAGGCCGCCCACTCCACCCGTCATTCCGTACACCTGATCACCCGCCTTGAACCGATCGACACCTACGCCCACTGCCTCGACGACGCCAGCCATGTCGATCCCCAACACCGCCGGCAACGGATGTTTCGCGTGCCCGGCGGCGCCGGCGCGGATTTTTGTGTCGAGTGGATTCAGACCGCTCGCGGCGATTCGCACCAACACCTCGCCGCGCGCAGGCTCGGGGCGCGGTAGTTCGGTCGGTTCGAGCGGGCCATTGTGCTGCCTGAGAACAAGAGCTTGCATGGACATCACGCCTCCCGGGCGATTGATCATGAACGAGTCGATACGGGCATATTCCTCCGCGCGAAACCGCATGTAAATCGACACGTCAGCACGGTACGCAAACGAAAATGGCACCCTTCGCCCACAAAAGTGTCGCCGCGCAGCCACCAGCACGGCACACACCCAACACTTCCTCTCGCGGTCTTTTCCGGAAGTATTTCCACCATACACGGCGACGACGACAGTCATGACCCGTGCCTCAGCGCACGAACACTTACCGCGCGTGCTTTCGCGCGACATCGATCGTGGACGCGGGTTTACCTTCGTTTGACTTACCGAAGCAGGGCCGTTTACTGGACGCAGCCTGAACCTGTCCAGACGCTTTCAATTTGCTTTGTTCAGCTGAATGGTGTTCCGAGAGCGTCTCCCATTATGTCTGGAGGTGTGTCATGGTAAGCGTGTCCAGCAGCGCCGCTGAAGAACTCAAAGCCGCGATCCGAGGCGAACTGTTGCGGCCCGGCGACGCGGGTTTCGACGAGGCCCGCAGCATCTGGAATGCAATGATCGATCGGCATCCGGCGTTGATTCTGCGCTGCGCCGGCGTGGCCGATGTGCGCCGCGGTGTAGCATTCGCGCGCGACAACAATCTGCCGCTGGCGGTGCATAGCGGCGGCCACAACATCGCCGGCACCGCGCTATGCGACGACGGCCTCGTGATCGATCTGTCGCCGATGAAATCCGTGGTCATCGATCCGGTCGCGAAGCGCGCGTATGTCGAGCCTGGTGCCACGCTCGCCGATTTCGACCACGAAGCGCAAGCGTTCGGACTCGCCACGCCACTTGGCATCAACTCGACCACCGGCGTGGCAGGTCTGACGCTAGGCGGCGGGTTCGGCTGGCTGAGCCGCAGATACGGCATGACCGTCGACAATCTGATTTCAGCAGACGTGGTCACCGCCGACGGGGAATTGCTGCACGCAAGCGCGGACTCGCACGACGATCTGTTCTGGGCGATTCGCGGTGGTGGCGGCAATTTCGGCGTCGTAACGCGCTTCGAGTTCGCGCTGCATCCGGTCGGACCACTCGTGTACGGCGGCCTCGTCGTGCTGCCGATCGATCAGGCGAAAAGTGCCCTGCTCCAGTACCGCACGGCTGCAGAGCAGATGCCGGAAGAACTGAGCGTATGGGCCGTTCTACGGCTTGCGCCACCGCTGCCGTTCCTTCCACCCGAAGTGCACGGCAAACCGGTCATCGTATTCGCGATGTGCTACACAGGCCCGATCGAAAACGGGCCGTCCGTGGTAGAGGCAGTACGCGGCTTCGGCACGCCGATCGGCGAACATCTCGGGCCAATGCCATATGCCATGTGGCAACAGGCGTTCGATCCACTACTCACGCCGGGCGCTCGTAACTACTGGAAGTCCCACAACCTCGACAAAATATCGGACGGTCTCATCGACGCGCTGCTCGATGCGATCGGCAAGCTGCCATCGCCGCAATGCGAAATCTTCTTCGGGCAGATCGGTGCGCAGACGAGCCGGGTGCCGGTCGAAGCCACGGCCTATTCGAGCCGCGACACGCAATATGCAATGAACGTGCATGGTCGTTGGGACGACGCGAGCGATGACGAGCGCTGCATCGCCTGGGCCCGCGCATTCTTCGACGCAGCCGCACCGTTCGCGCTAGGCAGCGTGTACGTCAATTTCATGACGCAGGAGGAGGGCGGACGGATAGCCGACGCGTATGGACCGAATTACGCGCGTCTCGTCGACGTGAAGAACCGCTATGACCCGCACAACCTGTTCCGCCACAATCAGAATATCCGTCCGGCGGCCTAGGAACCGTGGGGAAGCAAGGGGGACACGGCGTTGAACGCCGTGAATCCCCCGTGAACGTCAGCGCATGACAGCTGTCTATAGACAGGCCGCGGCGTCAGGCACGCTAAATGCTGCCTAGCAGACATACGGGCTGCCGACGTACGCATGTGCCAAAGTCACGGCACTCACTGTCACACAAGAAAACGCAATCTTCACTATGCACAAGGAGAACAATCATGCGCAGACGACAATTCATCATGACCTCGAGCGCCGCTTTGGCTACGGCGGGTCTTGGCCTCGCCGGCTGCACGACCACGTCGCCATCCTCGAGCGCGTCTGAGTCGGCGAACGCCGGCAAGCGCGACACGATCAACGCTGGCGTCGACTCCACCTTGTCGCGTCTCTACGCGAACGTCACCGGCTCGCGCGAACTGGTCGCCAAGGCGCGCGGCGTGCTCGTGTTCCCGTCGGTGATTTCCGCGGGTTTCTGGGTTGGCGGGCAATACGGCGAAGGGTCGTTGCGCGTGGGTGGCCGCACTACCGGCTACTACAGCACCGTCGCGGGCTCGTTCGGTTTGCAGATCGGCGCGCAGTCCAAAGCGCTGGTGTTCCTGTTCATGACGCAGGAAGCGCTGGACAAATTCCTCAGCAGCCAGGGTTGGGCAGCAGGGGCAGATGCGACGGTCGCCGTCCTGAAGGTCGGTGCAAACGGCGCTGTCGATACCTCGACCGCCACCAGCCCGGTCGAAGCGTTTGTGCTGACGAACGGCGGCTTGATGGCCGGTGTGTCGCTCGAAGGCACGAAGGTCTCACGTCTGATCATCTGAGCGTGCGCGCGTGACGCCTCCATCAGGCGGCGTCACGCGCACCACGAACACGGCGCGGCTCGCCTCACCATAGTCATATTGACCACACTGCGGTAAAACTCACCCGTTTTACAATTCCGCCGGGCCACTGTGTCAGCTTGGCCAAGACATTCATTCAGTCTCCACCTGGCGCCGCGTGTGCCTCCACGCTGTTCACGCCCCTTCCGGCAGCGTAAACACGGCAATGGCCGCCGCCAGTTGCCCGGTCTGCACTTTCAGGACGTCGGCGGACGCGCTCGCTTCTTCCACCAATGCCGCGTTCTGCTGGGTCGTTTGATCCATGCTCGCCACCGCAATGTTGACCTGCTCGATGCCCGAGCTTTGCTCGACCGACGCCGCGCTGATCTCACCCATGATGTCAGTCACGCGACGCACCGCATGCACCACTTCCTGCATCGTTTCACCAGCCCGGCCCACGTACTGCGAGCCGCCTTCGATCTGTGCGGCCGATTCTTCGATCAGCGTCTTGATCTCTTTGGCCGCCGCCGCGCTGCGCTGCGCGAGACTGCGCACTTCGCCCGCCACCACCGCGAAGCCGCGCCCTTCCTCACCGGCGCGCGCCGCTTCGACGGCCGCGTTCAAGGCAAGAATGTTGGTCTGAAATGCAATCCCCTCGATCACGCCAATGATGTCGCCGATCCGGTGCGATGACTGCGAGATGCCACGCATCGTCTCGACCACCTGGCCGACCACTTCACCGCCACGCGCCGCCGTCTCCGAGGCGTTGTGCGCCAGTTGACTGGCCTGCTTGGCGTTGTCGGCGTTCTGTTTCACGGTCGCAGTGATCTGCTCCATGCTGGAAGCGGTTTCGCCGAGCGCGGTCGCCTGCTGTTCCGTACGACGCGACAGGTCCGCGTTGCCGGCGGCGATCTCGTTGGACACCGTCGAAATCAGCGTTGCGCCGCTGCGAATCTGCGTGATCGCCTGCGCGAGCCGATGCTGCATGCGCTGCATCGCGGCGAGCAGGCTGACGTTGTCGCCGGCTTTTGTCTCGACGACCACATCGAGGTCGCCATCGGCGATACGGGAAGCGATCTGCGCCGCGTAAGCCGGTTCGCCGCCGAGCTGCCGCAAGATGCTGCGCAGGATCACGCCGATCACGACCCCCACCACCAGACACAGAATCAGCGCGGCGCCGACGTACTGCACGAGCGTGGTGTAAAACGCGGCGTCGATATCGTCCGTGAACACACCGGTGACGATCGTCCAGTCCCATGGCTTGTAAAGCCGCACGTAGTTGATCTTCGGCGCCATCTTATTGGAGCCCGGCTTCAGGAACTGCAGGTGGATGAAGCCTTCGCCTTCGCGCTGGGCGAGATCCGAGCCGTCCTTGAACACGTGGCGGCCTTGCGGGTCCGTGAAGCCGCTCATGTCCTTGCCTTCGAGATCGGCCCGCACTCCGTGCATCAGCACTCTTGCGTGCGGGTCCTCGATGACGAGGTAGCCGCCGGCGCCGTCGTAGCGCATTGCGCGCAGGTCGGCCATGGCCGTGCGTTGCGCGTCGGCGAGCGGCATCGTGCCGGCTGTGACGAGGCCGTTATAGCGATCCAGCACGCTATAGGCCACGCTCACTACGCTTTTCAGCTCGGCCTGCCGATTGGCGATCATTGTGTCGCGCGTTTTGAACGCGCCCCACAGGCCGATAGCCAGAATTCCCATACACATCACTGCTAGCGCGAGCCAAAGCCGCACTTTCAGGCGAAAGCGTTCCATCTCCGTTTTCCTTTCTACTTATAGTCGGGCGCCGCGCGGGCAGGCACCGTAACTGTTCATGTCAATCTTCGGAATAACGGCGGAGTGTGGGAAAACTTCAGCGTTTGTTTGATCCGTTCGTTTGATGCCTTCGTGCGTTGAACTATGGGGCTGAGCTTGACCGGTGCGGCTTGCCGGGGCGGCGGGCGCCCCACCGTTTCATTCGGCCGGCAACGCAAGCGAGGCAACTTCACAGCGCGGCCACTGCTTCAGCACCTCCGGCGCCAACAGCAACTTGGCCGCCCGCACCCCTGCCCCCATCACGATCTGAGCGCGCTCCATGACCGCGGCGTCGACGAGAATACGCCAGTCTTCCGGCAAGCCGAAGGCCGTAATTCCGCCGAATTCCATCCCGCTATGCTCGACGGCGGCCTCCCGTTTTGCGAACGAAAGGCGCTGCGCACCCAGCGCCGCCTTCACCGCGCCATTAATGTCTAGACGCAGCGAACCCAGCGAAACCAGTGCTGCGTAATGCTCGGCGCCCTCCTTCTTGTAGCGGACCACGATCGTGTTGGCGCAGTCCGCGAGGCCAAAGCCGTAGCGCGCGCTGAATTCGACGGTGTCCGAAGCGTCGTCGCTGACGGCAAATACGGTCACGCCCTGGGCCGGCAGATTCTCGACCACATGCGCGGGCAAATGCGCGCTCAGTTGTTCCGCGGGGATGATATCCAGCTGCTTGATGAGTTCGTGCGAGTGCATAGCGATAAAAGTGTGAAGGTCCAGCGGCATTCTAACGGCACACACGCTGGCGGCGTATCGCGCGCATCGGCATGAAGCGCTTGTTATAGTGACAGGCACAAGGTTTGCGAAAGGCGTCGATGCGAAGTCTGCACATGCTGCATTGAGGCCACCTCAGCGGCACGCACGCGGCGCTTCTCGTGCCAGTATCCCCTTGAGAAACACGACCATGGACATCGACACGCTCTCCGCCGAGAACCTCCAGCTTGTAGCGCGCAGGCAGGCCAACTGGGCAATCGGCGCATTCAAACAGTTTGCCGACGACCGCTGCGCGGCCATGGCCGCCAGCATCGCCTTCTATGCGGCCTTCTCGCTCGCGCCCACGCTGGTCATGGTGATCGCCGTGGCCGGCTGGTTCTTCGGCGCCGCCGCCGCGCGCGGCGAACTGTTCAACCACATTCACGGCCTGCTCGGCGACCAGGCCGCCGCGGGCGTGCAAACCATCGTCGAGAACGCTCATCACAGCGGCAGCGCCGGCGGCATCGCGGCGATCATTTCGTTCTCGATGCTGGCGATCGGCGCCTCGGCTACTTTCTCGTCGCTCAATAGCGCACTCAATATGGTGTGGCCGTACACCGGGCCGCGCTCGTCGAGCGTGATCGCGATGGTGCGGGTGCGCCTGATTTCGTTCGGCCTCGTGCTCGGTGTCGCCTTCCTGCTGATCGTCTCGCTGGTGCTCGATACGGTCATCACATTTATCGGCAAATGGCTGTGGGGCAACTCGCCCTATGTGGTGATCGGCAACCTGCTGCAACTCGGCGTCGGCCTGCTGGTGCTGGCTTTCGCCTTCGCCGGACTGCTGAAGTTTCTGCCGGACGCCAAGGTGCAGTGGCGAGATGCGTTCGTCGGTGGGATCGTCGCGGCTGTGCTGTTCTCGGCGGGCAAGAAACTGTTCGCGCTGTATATCGCGCATGCCGGGATGGCGAGCTCGTTCGGCGCCGCCGGCTCGCTGGCCGTGCTGCTGATGTGGCTGTACTTCTCGGCTGCCGTACTGCTGCTCGGCGCGGAGTTTTCGGCGGCGCGCGGGCGCATGCACGATCCGCGCGGCGGCTGGGGCATGCAGGAAAACTCGCCGCCCGGCAGCCGCGCCATGCTTGCTTCGGTGCTGGCGGCATCGACGGTATCGGCCGATGCTGTGCCTCATGTGGACAACCGCGAAACCCCTGCCGGCGGGCATGCTCGAGCAACAGGAGCGGCTGCGGCCATGGCGCGTGGCGTTGCAACGCCAGCGTCAGCTTCACCGCAAGTGAGGCCGCGAAAGAAGACTTCAGCTCGGGCAACCGCGGTCAAGATCGGCCGCACTGTCGTCCTTGCCGAAGCGCAAGCGACACGCGTCGCCGCGGTCACGCTGGTCGAAGCAGGCCGCACGGCTGTCGCCGCCGATCGCTATGTCAGACGGCATCCGTGGACTTCAGTATTGTTTGCGGCGGCGGCCGGACTGGCCGCCGCGGCTGTCGCGCGCCGCAACGCCGGCGATAACGGCCCGGGCGCGTGAATAAGCGTGAAGACTGAAGCGGGCCACGGCGACACACCACCGCGTCAAAGCTGAACCAGGGGTTGCAACCGCAGCGGTTGCGCCTGCTCATAGCGCATAAATTCTGTCCAGCGCGTCCGTCAAGGGAAACCCGGCTCCATTTTTATATGCATGCTGCAAAGCAGCGAAAACGGTTAGACGACTAGATTACAAAGCCCATTCAAACAAGTGTCTAAATTACGGGTAGCGACACCTTCACTGTCAACGAAACAACAATAATGCGCGGTCGGCCAACCAGTATTGCGGAAATAGCAACAATCGTTAACGGGCTTTAAATACAAGGCTTTGCGTCGTTTGTCGGTTTTTGGAGACACTCTTTTTTTTCCGGTTCTTACCAGTTAAGGCAGTGAGCTATTCTCCTTTCCGCAACAACAAACTAATCATCTGCGTGGAGAAATGGATGAAACGAGTCGCACTGTCTACCCTCTCGCTGGCGCTTCTGGGCGTCACCGGCATGGCGCATGCTCAAAGCAGCGTTACCCTTTACGGCCTGATCGATGAGTCGGTCCAGTACGTCCACAACACGAAGGACGCGGCCGGTAACAACAAGAATCTGATCGCCATGGTCGCCGGCAACCTGCAAGGCGATCGTTTTGGCCTGAAGGGCACGGAAGACCTCGGCGGTGGCCTGAAGGCAATCTTCCAATTGGAAAACGGCTTTGACGTGAACAGCGGCAAGCTGGGTCAAGGCGGCCGTATGTTCGGTCGTCAAGCCTACGTCGGCCTGACGGGCGACCAATGGGGCACGTTCACGCTGGGTCGTCAGTACGACCCGCTGGTCGACCTGGTTCAACCGCTGACGGGTGACAACTACTTCGGCTCCACCTTCGCAACGCCGGGCGACGTCGATAACAACGACAACTCCTCGCGCACGAACAGCGCCATCAAGTACACCTCGCCGGTGTGGGGCGGCTTCCAGTTTGAAGGCATGTACGCTCTGGGCGGCGTGGCTGGTCAAACGGGTTCGGGTCAAACGTGGTCGGGCGCTGCAACGTATGCAACGGGTCCGTTCAGCGTTGCTGCAGGCTACTTCCGCGCTGACAACGGCAACACGCTGGCTAGCCGTATTGCTGGCACGCCGCCGTCGGCAGGCTGGAACGGCAGCACGTCGGACGGTACGTTCGACGGCCAGGTCAACACGGCCTACGCAGCAGCGAAGTCGATCGGTATCGCTTCGGTCGCAGCGCAATATGTGACAGGCCCGTTCACGGTCAACCTGCGCTACAGCAACGCGCAATACAAGCCGGATGCAAATTCGGGCTTCGGTTCGACCGAGAAGTTCAACGTCGGCGGCGTGTACCTTGGCTACCAGGCAACGCCGGCTATGCTGGTGGGCGTGGGCTACATCTACACGAAGGGCACGGGCGACTCGAGCGCAACGTATAACCAGGTTTCCCTGGGCGGCGACTACAACCTGTCGAAGCGCACGGACATCTACCTGGTCGGCGCATGGCAACACGCAAGCGGCCAACAACGTGATTCGGCTGGCAACCTGGTTGCAGCTGGCGCATCGATCGGTTCGTACGGCTACAACTCGGCTTCCAACTCGCAAGAAATGGTTAGCCTGGGCATCCGCCACAAGTTCTAATCGAACTTGTCGGACTGCTGAAACAATACGCAGTTCGAAGACCAGCCAAGGGCGCAAGCCTTTGGCTGGTTTTTTTTCGTCTGTCGGTTCTGGCGCATGCGGCGAACGCTGCCATATGCAGACCAGGCCGAGAATCGATGGAGAGTGCGCCGCGCGTCCATCGCGATCAACTCAACCGGTAGAACAAATGAAAAAGGCCGCCGGCAAGCCCTTAACAGGCTCGCGACGACCTTGGTGTGAGACTTCCGGCCCGTAGGCCTCTAAATCTACGCCGACCGCTCTAGCGCCGCTGCGTCTTGCCCTTCTCTGCCTGCGCCAACGTCTGTGCCGGTTTCGCATCGAGCTCATGCTCCACACCGTCCGCCCCCACCGGCGCGCGATGCAGCACCAGCGCACGCTCACGCTGCAGCAGCGGCACATCAGGCGATTCCTGCCAGTCCGGATCGGGAATCTCGCCGAATACCTGACGCAGCCGCTCACCCCACGTGCGGTGAATCATCTCGAAGTAGGCATTGTCGTGGTCGATCGAAACGAAGCGCGTAACGTGCAGCGAATCTTTCTCGTACACCAGCAGATCCAGTGGCAGCCCGACCGAAAGATTCGAACGCAGCGTCGAATCCATCGAAATCAGCGCGCACTTGGCCGCTTCGTCGAGCGGCGTGGACGGCGTCAGCACACGGTCGATGATCGGCTTGCCGTACTTGGCCTCGCCGATCTGGAAATACGGGTTCACGGCCGACGCTTCGATGAAATTGCCCGCCGCGTAGATCATGAACAGGCGCGGCCGGTTGCCGGCGATCTGGCCACCCAGAATGAAGCTGCAATTGAATTCGACGCCGAACTCCTGCAACGCATCAGCTTCGCGCTGATGCACACGGCGGACCGCGTGACCAATCACGCGGGCCGCGTCGGCCATGGTGGGCGCGCTCCAGAGCGTGGGCTGCGAAGGATCGACGGGCTCGGACAGCTCGTGCAGCACCGCTTGCGTGAGCGACAGATTGCCGGCGCCCAGCAGCACAAGCATGCGTTCGCCGGGCTGCTCGAACACCGACATCTTGCGCGCGGTGCTGATGTGATCGACGCCCGCATTGGTGCGCGTGTCCGACAGGAACACGAGCCCGTCGTCGACGGACATCGCTACACAGTAAGTCATAAGGAAAAGTACCCGCAAAAAACGACAGAACGGCGCTATTGTAATGCGGCGCGCATGCGCCTCACCCCGTTTTACGGCCGCCGCGTGCCGAATCTGAATGGTTATGCGGGCTGACGCTCACTTAAACGCCTCGCCAGCCCTTCTGGCGAGGCGTTCTGTGTGCGACTTGATGTGACCCACCGAGCCGGCCGCGGGCGGCCTGTCATGCAGCCCCGGCGTCCTGCCGAGTTGACTGCCAATCCCCACCCGCCACGCTATTGCGGCATCTGTCCGCTGACCGTGACGGACACCTTCAATTGCTCCTCCAGCCCGCCGATCCGCCGGCCGCGCACCGGTGCGGCGGCTTCGTAATCGCGCGCCACGGCGAGCCGGCAGTAAATCTCGCTGGCAAACGCGGCATGCGTGACGTCGACGGAAATCCAGCCCTTGCCGTCGAGCCACACGTCGACCCATGCGTGGCTCGCGCCGTGGTCCGCCCCAAGGGGACTTACTCCGCCGCTCACGTCGCCGGGTTCGATGTAGCCGCTCACGTAACGCGCCGGGATACCGCGCGCGCGGCAGCAGGCCAGCATCAGATGCGCGTGGTCCTGGCACACGCCGTTGCCGAGCGCGAGCGCCTGGGCGGCCGTGCTGGTGACTTCGGTGATGCCGGTGTTGTACTTCACGCGCTGCACGATCTGTTCGGCCAATTCGATCAGATTGCCGGAAGTCGCCAGGCTCGGCACCGATGCGGCCAGCTCGCGGACTGCCGCATCGGCCTCGGTAAGACGCGTCGAACAGGTGAAATGCTCGAGCGGAATCGGGCCGACCGCGTCGGGCAAGTGACCATCTTTCAGCGCGATCGTGTCCACTTCGCCCGCTACGTGCAGACGAATCTCGTTGTGCGGCTTGTTGATGACGAGCGTATGCAGCACATTGCCGTAAGCGTCGAAGGTGGCGTCGAGCTTGCCGGGTGCATCGATGCTCCAGCGCCGCACCACCTGCGAGGCGCCGCTTGCCGGCGTCAGGCGCAGTTGCTGGATCGAATAATGGACAGTCGCTTCGTAGCGATAGGACGTGTCGTGGCGGATCGTCAGGTACATAAAAAGAACTCCGTCAGGCGACTGGCAACATCAGATAGGTACGCGCAACCAGATTGCCGAGCTCGAACACGCGAGCCAGGAACTGTGTCAGATAGGCGTGCAGGCCGGCTTCGAAAATCTGCCGGATATCGGAATACACCAGTTCGGCGCGCAGCTTGCCGGCAAATCGCTCGCACTGGTTCGAGCCCGGCGTGCGCAGCATCGCCAGATTCGTGCAGACGCCTTCGAGCGAAGCGAGCAGCGAGCGCGGCATCTGCTGGTTCAGTATCATCAACTCGACCACCCGCGCTGGCGTGACGACATCGCGATACACCTTGCGATAAATCTCCAGCGCCGACACCGAACTGAGAATCGAGGTCCAGTAGTAAAAGTCTTCGAGCTGGCGGGCGGCATCGCGTGAATTCGGCTCGACGTCGGCAAAGCGCACGTCGAGAATCCGCGCGGTATTGTCGGCGCGTTCGAGGAAGGTGCCGAGCTGCGTGAAGAAGAACGCGTCGTCCTGCAACGCGGTGCCGATCGTCACGCCGCGCGACAGGTGCGAGCGGAACTTCACCCACTCGAATAGCGCGCCCGGATTGCTCACGGCCTGACCGGACTGACTTCGTTCGTTGAATTCGAGCCAGGTGTCGTTGATGGTTTCCCACCATTCTGTCGTCAACGTGCCGCGCACGGCGCGGGCGTTTTCGCGAGCGGCCTGCAAACACGAGTGAATGCTCGACGGATTGTTCGCATCAGCCACCATGAAGTCGAGCACATGTTCGCGGGTCGGTTCATCGTAGCGCTGCGCGAAGGCGCTTTCGAGCTCGGAAATGCGCAGCACCGAGCGTTGTGCGCGCGACTCCTGTTCGGGCGTTTGCGGCAGCAGCAACGCCTTCAGGTTGATGTCGAGCATGCGGGCGGTGTTCTCCGCGCGCTCCATGTAGCGGGCCATCCAGAAGAGGTGATCGGCGGTTCGGCTTAGCATGACGGCGTTCCGTATCTGATGACGCGAGCCCCAAGTAAAAGTAAAAAGGCTCGCGCTGGTTATCCGTGTGCACCGGCGGCGGTTCGACTAATTCGCCGGCACGTTGGGTTGCGGGTGCGGTTGCATGAATTGCTGCACCAACTCCAGCATGAGCAACCGCATTGGCAACCGCGTCAGTCGACCATCCACGTATCTTTGGTCCCGCCTCCCTGCGACGAATTGACGACGAGGGAACCCTCCTGCAACGCCACGCGCGTAAGACCGCCCGCGCACATCGTCACGCTCTTGCCGGACAACACGAACGGCCGCAAGTCGATATGGCGCGGCGCGATGCCGGACTCGACGAACGTCGGGCATGCCGACAACGCGAGCGTGGGCTGCGCGATATAACCCGCGGGTCGCGCGATCAGGCGCTCACGGAACGATTCGATTTCGGCTTTCGTCGACGCCGGTCCCACCAGCATCCCGTAGCCGCCCGCGCCGTGCACTTCCTTGACGACCAGCTCGGGCAGATGCGCGAGTGTGTACGCGAGATCGTCGGCCTTGCGGCACTGGAACGTGGGGACGTTGTTGAGGATCGGCTTCTCACCGAGGTAAAACTCGATCATTTCCGGCACGTACGGGTAGATCGATTTGTCGTCGGCGATACCGGTGCCCATGGCATTCGCCAGCGCGACACGTCCGGCTCGATACGCGGTCAACAGACCCGGCACGCCCAGCGCTGAATCGTTGCGAAAAGCGAGCGGATCGAGAAAATCGTCGTCGACGCGGCGATAGATCACGTCGACGCGCTTCGGTCCCTGCGTGGTGCGCATGAACACATAGTTGTCGTCGACGAACAGATCCTTGCCCTCCACCAGTTCGACGCCCATCTGCTGCGCGAGGAAGGTGTGCTCGAAATACGCGGAGTTGTACATGCCCGGCGTGAGCACCACCACGACCGGATCGTCGACGCCTTCGGGCGCCACCGAGCGCAGTGTGTCGAGCAGCAGATCGGGATAATGCGCGACCGGCGCAATGCGGTTCTGCACGAACAGCTCGGGGAAAAGCCGCATCATCATCTTGCGGTTTTCCAACATATAGGACACGCCCGACGGCACCCGCAGGTTGTCTTCGAGCACGTAGAACTCGCCCTCGTCGCCTGCGCGCACCACGTCGACGCCGGCGATATGCGCGTAAACACCGAGCGGCACGTTGACGCCCTGCATTTCAGGCCGGTATTGCGCGTTGGTATAGACCTGTTCGGCCGGCACGATCCCGGCACGCACGATGTTGCGATCGTGATAGACGTCGTGGATAAACAGATTGAGCGCCTGCACCCGCTGGCGCAAACCGGCCTCCAGCGTCTGCCATTCGCTGCGCGGAATGATGCGTGGAATCAGATCGAAGGGGATCAGCCGCTCGGTGCCGGACAAATCGCCGTTCACCGCAAAGGTGATACCGACCCGGCGGAACAGCAGGTCGGCTTCCGCACGCTTGCGTGCGATCGCCTCATTGCCCTGCTTTACCAGCCACCGCTCAAAGCGCGCGTAGTGTGGCCGCACGGCATCGTCATGATGACGCATCTCGTCATAGCATCGCATGTCACGCCCCGCTCTTGTTGTCGGATAGAAGGCGAATGCGCTGCGCATTCGGTGTTCGACAATCGTTCAAGCAAGCGCTATGCCATTGAGCTCTTCGCGTACCAAATACAGTGCATGCACGCCAACAGCGCATCCCGACCGGCATGGCCTCGCTGCCATCGTACTGCGGCGGCTCATGATGCGCTAGTACGGTGCATAAGCGGCACCTTGGCGGGCAGCGGCGAGTTCGCCAAGCCACGGCAGGCGGACATAAAAAATCCCCGTGGATTCGCATCCACGGGGATTCGGACAACTCGCACTGCGGGTCGGCTCAAACGTTAACCACGGTTAAAAGCGCACGATTAAAAGCACACGGTTAAAAACGCACCGTTAAACCACCACGCTCAAAAACCGCGGCAACGCATGAAGCTCGATCAGCCTGCTGCTGCGTCTTTCAGCTTCTTCAGCGGACGTGCCTTGATGCGCACGCTAGCCGGCTTGGCCGGGAACCAACGCTCTTCACCCGAGAACGGGTCTTTGCCGAAGCGCTTCTTCTTCGCCGGCACAGCTTGCACGACGATCTTCAGAAGACCCGACAGCGTGAATTCGCCAGCGCCCTTCTTGTGCACAGCGCCGAGGATCGTGTCTTCGAGCGCGGCCAGAACGGCCTTGGCAGTCTTCGGTTCCACAGCAGCGCGTTCAGCGACGTGTGCAGCCAGCGAGGCCTTCGTGAAGGTGTCCTTGATCGGCGACGGAGCGCTGGACGCCTTCACGGCGACCTTCTTAGCTGCGACGGCTTTCTTCGCAGGGACTTTCTTTGCAGCAACCTTCTTGGTCGGTACCGGGGCAGCAGCCTTCTTGGCCACCTTTTTTGCGGAAGTCGGCATGTTTCTCCTACCTGTAGTGGTCAGTGAATTGCACGAAGCGCACACGGTATGTGCACGCTTCAACGCCGGATTCTACAAGCGCTAATACGATTTGCGCGAATCTTTTGTGTATAACAGCGAAGGTTTGTTGCGCGGCGCAGACTGCGCAACACATTTTGATCCTTGTTTTAGCGGGTAAACGTGCGTCGGCGAGCCTCGGACCGGTCTGCAACACGAACACGTAACGTGCGTTACAAGTCATTTCGATGCCTGAATAGAGGCACTTTCGGCGCCGGGCGATCGTCGACGGATCTCAGCTCGATGCCAAAACCGAGGCTCGCCGACACGTTCGCCACGCCGATTCACGCGACGGAAAAAACACGCTCCCTGCAGCGAAAGTCTCTGCAGGGAGCGGCTAACGTTGCTCTGCGACAGAAAATCACAGGCGGTTTCAAGGATAGGCTTAAGTAATATTCGAGCGTGCTTTGGGTCGTCAGCGGGCAAGGCGCGGCAAAATGTCGGCGAGCCTGGTAAGCGCCGCGTCGATATGTTCGACAGCAATGCTGCCGTAACCCAACATCAAACCGGGCTGCGGCTTCGCACGCTGATAAAACGGCGCGAGTCCATACAAGCCGATCGACGCTTCACGCGCGGCGCTCACTAACGCCTCCTCGGAAAACGGCGCCTTCAGCCACGTCGCCATATGGATGCCGGCGGTCGGCACGATCGGTTCGAACCACTGCGCGAGCTCGCCCTGCAAATGCTTCAGCATCATCGCGCGGCGCGCCGCATAGGTCTTGTGCATGCGCCGCACATGCTTGGCGAAGTCGCCGTTGAGCATGAAGGTCGCGAGCGCGGTTTGCGTGAGGGTGCAGCCGTGACAGTCGGCAATCTGGCGGGCCTTGAGAAGCGGAACATAGAGTGAGGCAGGCGGCACCACGTAGCCGACCCGCAGCTCCGGAAAAATCGTCTTCGAAAACGTGCCCACGTAAGCGACCAGACCGGCACGGTCGAGACTTTTCAGCGGCTCCATCGGCCGGCCTTCGAAACGATACTCGCAGTCGTAGTCGTCTTCGATGATCACGGCGCCGCGTTTCTGCGCCCATTCGAGCAACTCGACGCGCCGTTCCAGACTCATCGGCATGCCGAGCGGGAACTGATGCGAAGGCGTCACGTAGACGACCCGCGCCTTGTCCGGGAGCTTGCTCACGATCAGGCCTTCGGCGTCCACCGGTACCGGCACCACGCGTGCGCCCGTGGCCGTGAAGCACGCCTGAACCGGCGGATAGCCGGGGTCTTCGAGCGCCGCGATCTCGCCGGGCCGCAATGTGATGCGCGCGATCAGATCGAGCGCGTGCTGCGCGCCTTGCGTGACGATCACGTCGTCCCAGTTGCTCGCGACCGCCCGGTTGAACGCCAGGTAGCGCGAAATCGCGAGGCGCAATTCCTGCTCGCCGGCCACGTCGCGATACATGCCTGGGCCGCGCGCCTGCACACGCAATGCGTGGTTCACGCAGCGACGCCAGACGTCGAAGGGGAACAGCGATTTGTCGGTCGCGCCGCCGACGAAATCCAGCGGTGGGGCCACCGTGGGCCGCGGCAACGGCAGAGTCTCGGGCATCTCCTCCCACAACGGCTGGGCGCGCGCCGCAGTTTTCTGTTTCGCCTTCGCCCGCTCGCGCGCCGACTCGGCCGCCCGTGCATGCGACGAGCGCTCCGCCGGCAGACGCTCCAGACCATCGGCGACGAAGGTGCCCGAACCGGCCCGGGCGCTCAGATAGCCTTCTGAGAGCAAGCGTTCGAACACCTCGAGCGTCGTCTTGCGTGAGACACCCAGTTGCGTGGCGAGATCGCGCGTGGAAGGCAAACGCGTGCCGCCGGCGAGGCGCCCTTCGAGTATGCCGGCACGCAACTGCCGATAGATCTGTCCGGACAGATCGTGACGCCCGTCGACCGCGATATGGATGTCCATCCGAGTGGCTACCTTCAATATCCAAAAAATGCTTATTCTGAAAGACCAATGCCTACTGCAAGCTTACCTCCGTCGGCGCCATCGGAGCAGAAACGTACCGGACATTTACGACAAGGAATCGTGCATAAAACGCAAAATGGCGCGCCTCGTATGACAGAGGCGCGCCATTTTTGTGGAACTACCGGAAGCGATTATTCCGCGACTGCCCCATTCAATGCAGCCGTTTGCCGCGCGTTCTCACGCGCTTCATCGCCGCAGCGCTGATGCTCACGCGAGAGCTTGCGCATCAGCGGCAACAGCAGCACGGCGATCAGCGCGCCCAACGCCGCAAGCCAGCCGAGGCCGTTAAACAACTTGGTATACAGCGGCAGCGATTCGAGCGGATCGAGATTGCCCGCCGGCATCTGCGCGAAGTTCGCCACCACGCTGCCCAGATACTGCGACACACCGGTCGCCACGAAGTAAGCGCCCATCATGAAGCCGCTCATCCGCGCCGGCACGTAGCGCGCGATCATCGCGAGGCCGAGACCGCTCACCAGCAGTTCGCCGAGTGAATACAAACCGTAGCCGCCCACCATGAACCACGACGACACGCGGCCGTTCACCGCATAGTTGCCGCTCGCCGCATAGACGAAGAAGCCGGCCGCCACCACCGCGAAGCCGAACGCATACTTCACCGCGACCGGCACGTCCTTGCCGCCCTTCGCGAGCTTCGTATAGAGCAGCGCGAGCACCGGGCTCAGCAACATGATCCAGATCGGATTGAGCGCCTGGAACTGTGCGGCGCTCCACGTGAACCACGTCTGACCGAACAGAATGAAACGCGGATCGACGTTGCGCAGCGCGAACAGCGTGAGCGAGGTCGACATCTGCACGTAGAACACGAAGAACAGGATCACCTGCGCGGTCAGGATCAACGCCGCCACCAGACCCGCGCGCTCCGAGCGTTCGCATTTCAACAGCATGTAGCCGAAGATCGCCAGAATCGCGACGCCCGCCGTGTACACGCAGGCCACCGCAATCGCCTTATGCTGCAGCACGAACATCGTGACCGCGCCGAGCACGATACCGCCCAGCGCAACCGCGCCGACGCGCTTCCAGCGGATCGGTTCGGCGTCCGGCGTGGAACCGATATGCGCGAGCGTGCGGAACATGATGAAGTAGTTCAGCACCGACAGCAGCATGCCGGCGCAGCAGACCGCGAATGCCGTATGCCAGCCCCAATGGTCCTTGATCCACGGCGTCGCGAGCATCGACACCGTCGAGCCGATATTGACCGCCATGTAATAGATCGTGAATGCGCTGTCGATGCGCGCGTCGTCGCCTTCATAGATGCGGCGCACGAGGTTCGCGGCGTTCGCCTTGAACAGCCCGTTGCCCACCACGATCACGCCGAGCGATGCATACATGTAGCTCAATTGCTCATTGGGCAACGCCAGCATGAGATAACCGGCTGCCAGCACGCCGGCGCCGAAGATCATCGTACGGCGCGCGCCGAGAATCTTGTCGCCGATCCAGCCCCCGATCGACGGCGATGCGTACACCAGCGCCGTAAACGCGCCCCACGTGAGGGTGGCATGGCTGTCGGTGAAGTTCAGCTTGTCGATCATGAACAGGACCAGCAGCGCGGCCATCCCGTAGTAGCCAAAGCGCTCCCACATCTCGATCAGAAAGACCGTCGAGAACGAACGGGTCTGCGAGACCGGCGCGCTGCGCGGATTGGACGAATTCATCATGTACCTCTTGTTCTTACGGTTGCAGCGGCGCGCGGACTGGCCACGCGGCGCGAAAAACTGGATCTGGGAAAACGGTAGGCGGAGCCCGCGCGACGCGGCACATGTATTTCCATCGGCATGTGCATAGCCAGCGGCGCGCTCATCTGCAAACCAAGCCGCAAAGTGAAACGCCTGCACCGGCAGAACCAGCAGAAAAACCAGGGAATGGGATGGAGGCCCGCCACGCGGGACGTCCCGAAGGGACTGCCCTTGGGGGACGCTGCGCCACATCGGGCTCGGGTTCCGGCAAGCGGAACGGGCTCAATGATAAAGCATTGTGGGGAACGGCTATCCGGCGGGCGGCAGATGGCGGCCGCGCCGGGCGGCGGGCACGCAGCCCGCGGCAGGAAAAATCGGCAGTGATAGTCATGTCCTCATGCCGGCGAGCGTTCTGATGGAACGTGCCGGACAATGCTCCGCCGTGCAGGATCGCTGCGTGCGGAATAAAAAACAGCGGCCGGCGCTGCGTCTGATACAAACACATGCGCCCATCCGCCAAGCGGGCCCGATTCTGCAAACAGAAACACCGTTCGTCACTCAGGGAATTCACTGATGCCACGCCAATTACCTGTTCTTACACGCCATATTCCATCGCTCCCCATTCGGGCGTGGCTGAAAATAGTCTTTGATGTCATGCCTTTAACGTCTCCTCATACTCAATCTGCATCAATGCCGAAATCCATTGCATACAGCAGTCTTTACCGCATCCGCTTCCAGTTTCTCGCCGATTACCGGTCAAAACGGCTGACGCGGATTTCGGTTCTGGCAACATAGAGCGTTGTCTCGAAATTGCGGCCCCTTGCACGACCGGGCGCTGAACGGCCCGCCACCCCGGCCTGGACCGCAATCAAACCATATTTACTTATATCAAACAAATTTTGACGGGCTAATTTCCTCCTGCTATGGTCACGACAATTCAAAAGAAGAATCCGGCACTCGAACTCGGCAGTAAGATCCGCGCGCTGCGGCAACGGCTCAAGCGCACGCTGGATGACACGGCAACAGCAGCGGGCATTTCCAAACCGTTTTTGTCGCAAGTCGAACGGGGTCTGGCGTCACCGTCCATCACTTCGCTGGCCGGGATTGCCCACGCACTCGGGGTGACGGTGCAGTATTTCGTCGACACGCCAAGCGAAGAACGCTCAGTGTGCCGCGGCGATCAGTTGAAGTTTTTCGGTTTTGCGGACTCGGCCAATCTGTTTGCACGGCTGACCAATCTGACGGGCGGCCGTCAGCTCGAAGCGATCCTCGTGAGGATGCCGCCCGGGCAGAAACGCTCGGAAGTCACCACGCATGCCGGGGAAGAGTTTGTTTATGTGATCGACGGCGAAGTGTCGTTGACGCTGGAAGGCAAGACGTTCGTGTTGCACGCGGGAGACAGCGCGCATTACGAATCGACGGTGCCGCACAGCTGGGTGAATACCGCACGCAAAGAGTCGGTAGTCGTCTGGGTGGGCACACCAAGACTGTTCTAAGAGGCAGGCACCTTTTCCGGTTGATCCGGCCAGGGTTCGCCTGCATTACGAAATGTAAGGAATCCTGCATGTCGCGCAATCAACACGGGCAACAAGGGCCGCCCCGGCCCGAGCACCGCAGATAACCGGGCGCTCCTGCGCCAGCGCGTTCTTCTCTCGACCTTTCCTGCGACCTCAACCGATGAAAACCCCGTTTGCTTACGCGACGGCGCTGACTGCGCTCGTCCTTACGTTTCAGCCCTCCGCCTTCGCCGTCAACGTACCCGCAGGTGTCACCCTCGCCGCCAGCCAGGAAATGACCCGCCAGGTGCCGGCCGAAACCGAATCGCTCGACCCCGCGCATATCGAATCCTGGACCGGCGACACGATCGCGCTCGACATGTTTGAAGGTCTAACGCGCATCGACGCGGCCGGCGCGATCGTGCCGGGCGTCGCGCAATCGTGGACGCGCACCGGGCCGACTACGTGGGTTTTCAAGCTGCGCCACGATGCGCGCTGGAGCAATGGCCAGCCGGTCACGGCGGCTGACTTCATCTATGCATGGCAACGCGTGCTCGATCCGAAAACCGGCTCGAAATACACAGTGCTGGTCGAATTCGTGAAGAACGCCAAGGCGATCCTCGCCGGCAAAGCGCCGCTGACGAGCCTCGCCGCACGTGCCGTCGATCCGTACACGCTCGAAGTCACCACCGAAGTGCCCGCCGCCTTCTTCCCGCAACTGACCGCCATGCCGGCCATGGTCCCGGTCAATCGTGACACCGTGACCAAATTCGGCGGCGACTGGACCCGTCCGGGCAATTTCGTCGGTAACGGCCCGTATGTGCTGACCGACTGGCAGCCGAGCAACCGGCTGGTGGCGTCCAAAAGCAGCACCTACTGGAACGCCAGCAAGGTCGTGATCACGAAAGTGACCTATCTGCCGATCGAAAACGACGAAACGGCGATGCGCATGTATCAGGCCGGCCAGTTCGATTACACGTATTCGATTCCGTCGGGCATCTATGCGCAGGTGAGCAAGCAGTTCGGCTCCGAACTGAAAACCGGCCTGCAGATCGCCACTTACTACTACAGCCTGAACAACGAAGACCCGGCATTCAAGGACAAGCGCGTGCGCCAGGCGCTGGCGATGGTGCTCGACCGCGACCTGCTGACCAAGCGTCTAACGGCCGACGGCGAGGTGCCGATGTACGGCCTGATCGCCAAGGGCACGGAAGGCTCGAACGTTTTCACGCCTGATTGGGCAAGCTGGCCGATGGCCAAGCGCGTCGATTACGCGCGCAACCTGCTGAAGGCCGCAGGCTATTCGGACGCGAAGCCGCTGACGTTCACCCTCACCTACAACACCAACGACCTGCACAAGAAAGTCGCGCTGTTTGCTACATCAGAATGGCGCACCAAGCTCGGCGTGACCGCCAAGCTCGAAAACGTCGAATATAAGGTGCTGCTCAAGCAACGCCACGACGGCAAGGTGCAGGCCTCGCGCGACGGCTGGTTTGTCGATTACAACGACGCCAACTCGTTTTTCGATCTGATACGCTGCAACAGCGTGCAGAACGATCAGCGCTACTGCAACCCGCAAGTCGACAAACTGGTCGATGAAGGCAACCAGCAGCTCGACGACGCGAAGCGCACCGCCCTGCTCACGCAGGCGCACGATCTGGCCATGAACGACTACCCGCTGGTGTCGCTCTTCCAGTACTCGGCGGACCGGCTCGTCAAGTCGTATGTCGGCGGCTACACGTCGACCAATTACGTCGACCAGCGCGCCACGCAAGACATGTATCTGATCAAGCACTAAGCGCGGGAGCACCGTCATGCTGGCTTACACGCTGCGCCGCACGCTCTGGGCGATCCCGACGATTCTCGCCGTGATCACCGCGTGCTATCTGCTGCTACACCTCACCCCCGGCGGGCCGTTCGACACCGAGAAACACCTGTCGGCGGCCGTGCTTGCGAACCTCAACGCCAAGTATCACCTCGACGAACCGCTGTGGCTGCAGTACCTCCACTACCTCGGCTCGTTGCTGCATGGTGATCTCGGCCCGTCGTTCCGCTACGCCGACTGGAGCGTCAACGATCTCGTGTGGAAGGCGTTGCCGGTGAGTCTTGGCGTCGGCGGCGTATCGGTGCCGATCGCACTGGTGATCGGCGTCACGCTCGGCACGCTGGCCGCGGTGCGGCGTGACCGCTTCGTCGATCACTTCGTGATGGTGCTCGGCAATATCGGCAATGTGGTGCCGCCGTTCGTGCTCGGACCGGTGCTGGTGTGGATCTTCGCGATCCTGCTGAAGACTTCTGAAGGCCACGGCTGGTTGCCGGCCGGCGGCTGGGGCGAAGGCGAGTGGCGCTATCGCGTGCTGCCGATCGTGCTGCTCGTCATCATCAACGTCGCCGGGATCGCGCGCGTGATGCGCGGCAGCATGATCGAAGTGCTGTCGGGCAACTTCATCCGCACGGCGCGCGCCAAAGGCCTGCCGGGCCGCACGATCGTGTTGCGCCATGCGATGAAGCCCGCGCTGATGCCGGTCGTGTCGCTGCTCGGCTCGATCTGCATCTCGTCGATCACCGCGGCCGTGGTCACCGAATCGGTGTTCGCGCTGCCGGGTCTCGGCCAGCTGGTCGTCAACGGCGCGATCAATCGCGACTACACCCTCGTGCTCGGCCTCGTCGTGCTGACGACCGCCGTCGCCGTGCTGTTCAATCTGCTGGTCGACCTCGCGTATGCATGGCTCGATCCGCGTATCCGGTACTGATCCATGTCCCGCTCATTTCAAACGACTGCCGCGGCGCTCGATCCGCTCGCGGCCATTGCCAACGCGCCGCGTTCGCGCGGCCCGCTCGCCACCGCTGCCGCGCGCTTCGTGCGCAACCGCGCGGCGTTCACCGGCTTTGTCGTCCTGCTGCTGATCGTGATTGCCTGCGTGGCCGGTCCGTGGTTCCTGCCGAACAACCCGATCGATAGCGACTGGAGCGCAATCAGCCTCGCGCCCACGCTGCAAAACATGCACTGGTTCGGCACCGACGAACTCGGCCGCGATCTGCTCGCGCGCACGCTGCAGGGCGGGCGCGTGTCGCTCGAAGTCGGCCTGCTCGGCACGCTGGTGTCGGGGCTGATCGGCGTGGCGTATGGCGCGACCGCCGGCTATTTGGGTGGCCGCGTCGACGCGGTGATGATGCGAATCGTCGACATGATGTACGCGATCCCCTACATGCTGATCGCCATCCTGATGATGACGCTGTTCGGCCGCGCGTTCTATCTGGTCGTGCTCACCATCAGCGCATTCTCCTGGCTCGACATGGCGCGCGTCGTGCGCGGTCAGACGCTGTCGCTGCGCTCGCGCGAATTCATCGACGCCGCCCGTGCGATCGGCGTGAGTTCGCGTTCGATCATCGCCCGCCACATCGTGCCGAATCTGTTCGGCGTGGTGGTGGTCTACGCGAGCGTGACGGTGCCGAATATCGTGCTGACCGAATCGGTGCTGTCGTTCCTCGGCCTCGGGGTGCAGGAACCCATGACGAGCTGGGGCGTGCTGATCCAGGACGGCGCGCAGAAACTCGATTCGATGCCCTGGCTGCTGCTGTGCCCGGCCGTGATGCTGTGCATCACACTGTATTCCGTGAATTTCGTCGGCGATGGTCTGCGCGACGCGTTCGACCCGAAGGACCGCTGACATGCCGCTACTCGAAGTCAAAGACCTGAGCGTGCGCTTCACGCGCCGCGAGGGCGCACCCGTCGACGCGGTGCAGCGCGTATCGTTTTCGCTCGAAGCGGGCCGCACGCTTGGCATCGTCGGTGAATCGGGCTCGGGCAAAAGCCAGACGGTGATGGCGCTGCTCGGTCTGCTGGCCGGCAACGGCAAGGTGTCGGGCGCCGCGACCTATCGCGGCGAGAACCTGCTGACGATGAACGAAGCCGAGTTGAATAAAATTCGCGGCGACCGCATCGGCATGATCTTTCAGGACCCGATGACCTCGCTCAACCCGTTCCTGACGATCGAACGGCAGATGACCGAGACGCTGCAACTGCATCGCAAGATGTCGCGCCGCGAAGCGCGCCGCCGTGCGATCGAAACGCTCGAAACGGTGCGTATTCCCGATGCTGCGCGGCGCATCAATATGTATCCGCACGAGTTCTCCGGCGGCATGCGGCAACGCGTGATGATCGCGATGGCTCTCCTCTCCGAGCCGGAAATCCTGATCGCCGACGAGCCGACCACCGCGCTCGACGTGACCGTGCAGGCGCAAATCATCGAGCTGCTGCGCGAACTGAACCGCGAACGCGGCACCGCAATCATTCTGATCACGCACGACATGGGCGTCGTGGCCGGTTTGTGCGACGACGTGATGGTGATGTACGCCGGCCAAACCGTCGAGCAGGCGAATGCCGCCACGCTGTTCGCCGCCCCGACCCATCCGTACACGATCGGTCTTCTGAACGCGCTGCCGCGCCTCACCGACGACGATGATCGTCCACTGCAAACCATTCCCGGCAACCCGCCCTTGCCCGGCGAAGTCGGCGAGGGCTGCGCATTCGCGCCGCGCTGCACGTATTGCTCCGACCGCTGCCGCGAGTCGCGGCCTGCGCTCATCGCGTCGCCTACATCTGCTGATGCGTTGCGCGCGTGCCACCGCCCGGTGCATGAAATCATGGAGGTACAACACGTATGAACGCCACTTCCATTGCAAGCCAGGGCCAAAGTCCGGCAACGCTGTTGACGGTCGACAATCTCAAGGTGCAATTCGGCGTGCCGCGCGGCGGCTTTCCGTGGTCCGGCAAAGCGACGCTGCGCGCGGTGGACGGCGTGTCGTTCAGCGTGCGGCGCGGCGAAACCGTGGGACTCGTCGGCGAATCGGGTTGCGGAAAATCTACACTCGCGCGCGCGATCATCGGCCTCGCGCCGGTGGCGAGCGGCAGCGTGCGCTGGCTCGACAAGGAAACCGTCCTGACGGGCGCGCAGCGCGATACCTCGCGCTTGCGCCGCGACGTGCAGATGATTTTCCAGGACCCGCTCGCCTCGCTCGACCCGCGTATGACGATCGAACAGATCGTCTCCGAACCCTTGCGCACGCATGGCCAGGACATCGCCCGCGCAGACGTGCAACGGCGCGTTCTGACGATGCTCGAACGCGTCGGCCTCAACGCGCAGCATCTGCGCCGCTATCCGCATGAGTT
Source organism: Paraburkholderia sp. SECH2 (assembly GCF_030464795.1). Classification (NCBI taxonomy): domain Bacteria; kingdom Pseudomonadati; phylum Pseudomonadota; class Betaproteobacteria; order Burkholderiales; family Burkholderiaceae; genus Paraburkholderia; species Paraburkholderia sp. SECH2. The sequence goes on along the minus strand of NZ_JALPRH010000025.1, from coordinate 69,000 downwards.
TTCCGGCGGCCAGTGCCAGCGCGTCGGCATTGCACGCGCGTTGATCGGTGAACCGCAACTGGTGATCTGCGACGAGCCGGTGTCGGCGCTCGACGTCTCGATCCAGGCGCAAATCGTCAACCTGTTGCGCGATCTGCAGCGCGAATTGTCGTTGTCGCTACTGTTCGTCGCGCACGACCTCGCGGTCGTCAAGGCGATCAGCCACCGCGTGCTGGTGATGTATCTGGGTCGTGTAATGGAGTTCGGCGACAAGCGCGACGTATATGGCACGCCGCGTCATCCGTACACGCGTGCGTTGCTGTCGGCCGTGCCGGTGCCCGATCCGGTGGTTGAGCGCGCACGCCGTCATCTGCTGTTGCGCGGCGAGATTGCGTCGCCGCTCAGCCCACCCTCCGGTTGCGCGTTTCGCACGCGCTGCCCGGATGCGATCGAAGCCTGCGCTAGCGAGATTCCGCAGGCTGTCACGCATGGCGCGAGCGCGACACGCGTCGCGTGCATTCGCGTGGGGGACGCCGCGTAGGACGTCTCCTCGAGGGATCGCTAAACAACCAGGTCTGAAAACTTAAAACCGTATTCCCCGGCGCGGCGGGCCGTCGCGCCGATGGATTCGTTCGTCCTGCCATCAGCGGGACGAACGATAAGCGTGGACTGGCTAACCGCCAGCCAAAGATTCACCAAAATAACAGAGACGTACACCATGAAAGATAGCCGAACAAAAAAGTGGTCAAAAAAAACCAATGCAGCCACCTTCTTTTACTGCGCATTCACGCTGCCCGCGCTGACCATCGGCGCGAGCGCCTACGCCGACGACGCGGTATTGGAGCCCACCTCCGATACAACGAAAACTCAAACACTCGCGCAAACGTTTCCGTCTCCTACGCAACGCTCGCAAGCAACGCCCTCGTCAGAAACTCCGCAAATTGCGCAAGCCACCACGTCCGGTAAGCGCAGAGCCGAACAGGGCGGCCAGGTGCGCAACGATCAACCCGACACGACTAACGCCGTCGTCAACGCGGAAGCCAATCAGACAGTCACGCCACCCACGCCCCTGTCGAGCCAGGCGGCGAGCAAAGGCTTTATCGCCGATAGTCATCTGAACCTGCAGTTCCGCAACTACTCCGACTACTTCCAGGCGCCCAACGCGATCTATCGTCACGCATGGGTTCAGGGCGCGCAAGCCAACTATGAGTCCGGCTTCACCCAAGGCCTGGTTGGCTTCGGTTTCGACGCGTCACTGTTCGCCGCGCTCAAGCTCGACGGCGGCAACGGCGCCGGCAACATGGTGCACGTCGGCAAGGACGGCGGCGGCTCGCAGCAGCTCGCGTGGGCTTACCCCGGCATGTATGACATCAAGGGACGCATTTCAGAAACGGTCGTGAAGTACGGTCTGCAGACCGTCACCAACCCGTTCCTCGAACCGCATGACAACCGCGCGCTGCCGCCGACTTTCCTCGGTGTCTCGTTGGTCAGCAACGATCTGATTCACACCACGCTCGAAGCCGGCAGTTTCACCAAGGTCGACGCACGCGGCCACACGAACCTGACTAACCTGACCACCTCGTACGGCGGCACGCGCATCGACCGCCTGACCTACGTGGGCGGTACGTGGCACTACGCGAAGAACGGCGAAATGGCGCTGTACGTCGACCAGGCGGACGACGTCTGGCGTCAGTACTACGGCTCGGTCGCGCAATCGTTCGGCGACCCCACCACGATCAAGTGGAGCGGTCTCGCGAATATCTACTCGACGCACGACACCGGCGCATCACGCCAGGGGCATATCAACAGCAACGCGTACAGCCTGTCGGTTTCCGCACAGCACGGCCCGCACGCGCTGCTGCTCGGCTATCAGCAAGTGCTCGGCGACCAGTTCTTCGACTACGTCAACGAGACCAACGGTATCTACCTGACCAACTCGATGGACGTCGACTACAACGCGCCGCATGAGCAATCGCTGCAATTGCGCTATACGTTCGACGGCAAATACGCCGGTGTGCCGGGACTCAAGGCGATGTTCTGGGGCGAATATGGCTGGGGTGCGGATGCGTCGGCAGGTGCCGCTGACAATGCTTCGGCGTCGGCACCGCTGCATAACCTGTACTGGAAGAACGGCGAACCGGTGCACGGCCACCATCACGAGTTCGGCTTCATTCCGAGCTATACGCTGCAAAGCGGTCGCTTCAAGGACACCAAGGTCACGTTCATCGCGATGTGGCACAACGCCTCGCGCTATTACTCCGATGGCAACAACATGGAGTACCGGTTGGTCGTGAATGTGCCGGTGAAGGTGTTCTGACCCAACGGTCGTGAAAGAACGCCGGGACCGTGAAGGTCTGAGCAAAGCGACTCGTCCGTAGTTGCTGCCGGCGTTGGCCGCGCTGAAGAGCGCGGCCAATCGAACTTTTTTCAGGTCACGCAGCGCGCCTCTTTCTACGGCGGACGACGAAAAAAATCACGATAAGCACGACGACTACCGCGCCTGCCGCCATGCCTCCTCTTGCAAGCGCGATAAGGTTGGACGAGGGGCCACCGCTGCGAATCTCGGCAACGTCTTCCTCGGTGATGGTTGCATCGGCGCGTCCATACTGCTTCAGCACGTAATTGCCCAGTAGCGCGATGTCCCGGTTGGTGAGCTGCATGGCATCGGTTGGCTTGCCGCCGAATCCCGGCATGAACGCCTGCCCAGCCGATGTCTTGCGATCCACACCATACAGAATGGCGGCAATCAGGTTGTTCGGATCGCGCGCGCCTGTCGCCGAGTTGTGGAAGAGGCTCGGGAAATAGCCGTCCTTGCTGCCTTCACCATGAGCCGAGTGACAGGACGCACAACTGCCCTGGAATAACTCCGCACCGCTCGGGTTGGCCTCGCCGACCGTTTGAATGCCGTCGGCTCCGCGCAACGTACTCAATTCCGACGATATCTTCCCCGCAGTAAAACGCGTGCCTGCATCGGCCGAATCACGAATAGCCGGAACGCTCTTGACGTAAGTGGCGATCGCGTCGATGTCCGCCATATCGAGGTACTGGAAACTGTGCTCGACGGCTTCACCCATGCTGCCCGCTGCCTGAGCCTTTCCCTGTACGCGCCCTGTATGCAGATACTGCGCGAGCTCCTCTTTCGTCCAGTTGCCAATGCCGCTAACCGTATCGGACGTTATGTTGGGGGCATACCACGGCCCGACCTGCGCGCCGCCCAACTCACGGCTCATGTCCTCCTGCATCAGGAAGCCACGCGCGGTATGGCAGGTGCTGCAATGCGCAGGGCCTTGCACCAGATATGCTCCGCGGTTCCATTCCACCGATTGCTGCGGGTCCGGCGCATAGGGTTTCGTGTCGAGGAACAGCAGATTCCAGCCCTTCATCGATGCGCGGATGTTCATCGGAAACGGCAGACTCGTCGTTGGGCCCGGCTCGTCAACCGGCTTCACTTCGTGCATGAAGTACGCGTACAACGCCTGCGTGTCCACGTCCGTCAAGCGCGCGTACGACGTGTACGGCATCGCGGGATAGAGGTTGGCACCATCGCGCCTGATACCCTGACGCAGCGCGCGCGAAAAGTCCTCTTCTGTGTACCGCCCTATCCCGCTGTCCATCGACGGCGTGATGTTCGTCGAATAGATCGTGCCCACCGGGGTGCTAATGGGCAAGCCGCCGGCAAATGGCTTCTTGCCTGGCGCGGTGTGGCAGGCAACGCAATCCGATGCCGTCGCCAGATACGCTCCGCGCTTGATCAATTCCGCCGTCTGATCCGGAGCGTCGGCGGCATGCGCACAGACAGCAACGAACATTCCGGCAAGGGCCGCCGATAGTCGGCCATGGCGAATACGGATGTTGCGCATGATTAGCCGTGTTTGAGTTGAGCGACGATCGCGTCGCCGGCCTTCAACGCCAGCGCCGCCATTGTGATCGTGCTGTTAACGCCGCCGCCGGTGGTCATTGCGGCGCCGCCCGGCAGGAAAAGGTTGTGGTGATCGTGTGCGCGACAATCCACGTCGACGACCGAAGTCGCAGGATCTGCGCCCGTGATGCAGCCGCCCATGATGTGATCGCTGTTGAGAAACTCAGGCGATATGTCCACCTTGGTCGCGCCGAGCTCAGCCGCGAGCCGCTTCAGCAAAGGTACGGTGTATTCCTTCGCGCTGAGGCGAACGTAGTCGCTGACGTCGTAGTAGATGTTCGGCTTGTTGATGCCCAGCCAATCCTTCTTGCTCGACAAAGTCAGGCGGTTGTATGGCAAAGGAAGCGGTTCATGCTCGACGGTCAGCTTCGCCGTACAGGCGGAAAGCCGGCGAATCTCGGCGTCCAGTGCTTTTCCGACGAGCCCCTTCTTCAAGGCGGCGACACCACCGATCGCGCTACGCGCCGCGTTTTCCATGCGAAACATGGCGCCCGTATAACGGCTGCGGAACTCACCCTGCGTCGTGTTCAAAATACTGCTGCTCTGCACCGGCCCGACCCCGGTCCACAACGGTTCGCTCAATTCGACTTCGGCAACCAGCTTGGGCTGATCCATCATGTTGCGGCCAACCTGATCGGAGCTATTCGCCACACCGTTCGGATTGCGCTCGTCTTTGGATAGCAGCAAGACCTTCGGCGTCTCGATCCCATTGCACGCGATCACGAACACCTTGCCCGTGACCTTGTGCGACTGCTTGTCGGAATCAAAATAGTGCACGGCCTGCACCGCGTTCTTCTCGCCGGTTTCGACTTTATAGACGACAGCGTTGGCGAGGATGCGGCCACCCTTCGACTCGATCCGGGGCAACGCAGTCGCCGCGTCGTATTTCGCTGCGATGGGGCAGACGGGAAAGCAATTGTTGTTGCCGCAGCATGGCGGGCGTCCTTGATACGACACGCCACTGTTGCGTGCCTGAGGCGCCGGTAGATTCACGAGACCCAGTTTTGCAGCCACTTCGGTAAATCGCTGCTCGCCAGGGCCGAACGGAATCGGGCCCATCGGATAGGGCCTCGAGCGCTTTGCGTTCGGCGGCCATTGCAGTGCAGGATCTGAAGGTCCGCACACGCCGATCGCGTACTCCGCACGCGTGTAGTAAGGCTCGAGCACATCGTAGCTGAATGCCCAGTCACGACCGACGCCGTACAGGCTCTTCATGCGCATGTCTTCCGGTGTGATGCGCCAGCAAATGCCTGCCCAGTGCCAGGTCGCGCCGCCGGCGTAGCGCACATAACCTTGCATGTAAGCACGTGCATTCGGACCTTCCAGTTGAAGGTATTCTTCCTGCTCATGCGGCGTGCGCGTCTCGAGATGCGGCGCCCACGGTCTGGGTGGATAAGGCGCGTCCCAATGAGTTCGAAGGTTCGGTGGAAGGTTGCGGTAATTTTCGACGATTCGCCAGCGGTCGACTCGAGGTCCAGCTTCCAGCATCAACACGGACAATCCCGCGTCCAGGGCCTGCTCGGCGATCAGGCAGCCCACCACCCCTGTGCCCACGACGACGAGATCGGCGCTGTCATCAGTTGCCATCTTGAAGTTTCCTTATATTCGACGCGTGAGCGAAATCAGAATTTGGGCATATCGGTGAGCGGCGGGGCGTCGGCATTCCACCCGTTCGGCCCGGACTTCGCATACGAAGGAATCGTCATGACGTCCCGTGTGGGTTGGTACATCAGCGCGTTCTCGTAGGCGAATACCTGGGCATCCGGCGCATCGACCGCCACGCCCATATACCAGGCGGAGATAATCGAAAGTGCTGTTTCCTTAAGCGGGCCTTCTGGCACGTCGGGGAAAAAGTCCTCCACGATTCGCGCGTCCTTCTTGCTCGCGATGGCGAGAAGGGCCGGCACGTCCTGGGCAAGTGTCGGTCGTAGGGTGGTTAGCGCAGCGACAATACGCTTGCCGATCTCCGCATCAAGTTGGTGCGGGATCAAGAGCTTCGAGAGCTGCATGAACGGCGTATCGGCTTCGGGCAAGAGCGCCGGCAGCGCCGGACCTGCGGCGAGACTGCCGGCCAGAAGCGTGCCGCCAATTATTACCTTGCGGCGCGACAGGTTGAACATCGACGGAGAGTCGTCACGATCTCGAGCAGGCATATGCTGTCACCTCGCAGCCAGAGAAACTGCAATGGGTTGTTTGGAAGCACGGTTCTACGTCGCGAACAGGAGTAGCCGGCATCAGAAGGCGCCTCGATCGTGCGCCCTGCTGAAAGCGATGCCCGCTTCGGTTGTCGTTGCCGGCATTGATGCAGCCCTCAATTGTTGAGAATAGCTCTTGGGAGCAATCTAGCAAGCGAGATTCGACAGCGGTATTAGATGTTTATGTTGTATCCGCGTGACGCCGTCATGAAAGCGCGTTGGCAGAACATGACCGGAAGCCAAAAAAATCGAAGGGCGTCACGTTATGGCCAGACGTGACGCCCTTTGCGCTTTCAGCTTCAGTTTCGGATTACCCCGCGATCCGCTCCGTTGTCATAGCCCGCGACAAACCGTGCATCGGCCGACGCAGCGCGACGTCGAAGGGATTGGTTTGCGGGCCGATCGCATCTGCCTGGCGGCGCAGCAACTCGACCACCATCGGCAGACGATCGTCGCCTAGACGCGCCGCCAGCGTGCCCACGCTCAGCGCCGCCACTGCCACTCCGGTGCGATCCAGAATCGGCACCGCCACACCCGCCATGCCGTCGAGCACTCCGCTATTGCGACCCGCGTAACCGAGTTGGCGCACACGCTCGATCTCGGTGCGTAAATACACTTCGTCGAGCACGCCATAGCCGCGAATGCGCGGCACGTTAAAGCGGATGATCTCTTCGCGCTCCGCTTCCGGCAGGAACGCGAGAATCGCCAGACTCCCCTGCCCGACACCCAGGGCCACGCGCCCGCCAATATCGCCGGTGAACGAGCGAATCGGAAACGGCCCTTCGCAGATGTCGAGACACACCGCGTCGAAGCTGCTTTTGACCAGCAGAAAAATCGTGTCGCCAAGACTCGCGCACAGCCGCAGCAACGCGGGACGGCACAGCGTGCGCATGCCGCTCGGATTGCCGGCCTGCGCGGCGAGCGCGAAGAAATCGACACTCAGCCGATACAGCTTCGAATTTTCGTCCTGTTCGACGATGCCTTCCGCGATCAGCGCATGAAGAATGCGGTGCACCGTGCCTTGCGTGAGACCCACCGCCTTCGCGAGACGCGTGACGCGGCCGCCGTCGGGTTGCGCTTCGGATAACGCACGGATCACAGCAAAAGCGCGCTCCAGCATCCCCGGGCCGGGTGGACTGCCCGCATCGGCCAGTGCGGGATCGGCATCTCGTTGGGTGGTAGCATTCATCTCAGGTGCTCCGAATTATTTCATTGACCGGAACACTATAGAGGGAATTATCCGCGAATGGAATATTCCCGGCACGCCCGTTCCATTTGCACTTCATTCTGATTCATAGGGATTTTCCGGAGATCATGGAACGGAAGAGTTGATACCAGTCTTGCCGAATATATTCCGTTCATCGGAATTTTTTCTAAACTTATACCGGCAAACGGAATTTGAAATTGACGCCATGCAATTTGGCTGGATAGAGTCGGCTCCATCGAGGCAGTAGCCGATTGAACCGGTGTCGATCCATCCAAAGGCCAGATCATGTCGTTCCTCACACTCACGGACGTAGCGAAATCGTTCGGCGATCTGCAGGCAGTCGCCGACGTGAACCTGTCGGTTGAGAAAGGCGAGTTCGTTTCGCTGCTCGGACCGTCGGGTTGCGGCAAGACCACCACGTTGCAGATGATCGCGGGCTTCGTCGAAACGACGCGCGGCCGCATCACGCTCGACGGCCGCGACATCACGCACATGAAGCCGAACAAACGCGGCCTCGGCATCGTGTTCCAGAGCTACGCGCTGTTTCCGCATATGAGCGTCGCGGACAACGTCGGCTTCGGTCTGGAGATGCGCAACATCGACAAGGCCGAACGCAAGGAACGTGTGCGCGAAGCGCTGGCACTGGTACGGCTCGATACGCTCGCGCACCGTTTTCCGCGCGAGTTGTCCGGCGGTCAGCGGCAGCGTGTGGCGATTGCTCGCGCGATCGTGATCGCGCCGCCCGTGCTGCTGCTCGACGAACCGATGTCGAACCTCGACGCCAAGCTGCGCGAAGACATGCAGTTCGAACTGCGCGCCATTCAACGCAAGATCGGCACGACCACCATCATGGTCACGCACGACCAGTCGGAAGCGCTGTCGATCAGCGACCGCGTAGTGGTAATGGAAGCCGGCCGCATTACGCAGATCGACACGCCGTACGAAGCGTACGAACGGCCTGAGAACAGATTCGTCTCGCAGTTCATCGGCAAGGCGAACATGCTGCCTGGCACCGTGGTGTCGCGCGACGGCGACGCGATCCGCATCGACCTTGGACATGACCTCGCGGAGACAGGCCATACCGCGCAACTGCCGGCGCGCGAACGCGTGATCGGCGTCGGCGACGCGGTCACGTTGTGCATTCGTCCGGAAAAACTGCGCCTGTGCGCGCCGAATGCGGGACGTCTGGCGGCCACCGTGACGAGCCGCTTCTTCCTCGGCAGTCAATGGTTGTACCGCGTGGACAGCCGGCTCGGCGAAGTGCTGGTGTGCTGCCAGAACGAAGGCACCGAGCCGCTGCCGGAAGGCACGGCGGTCGGCGTCGACTGGAATAGCGAGGCGATCCGCTTCATTCAACGGGATGCGCATCATGGCTAGTACGCTGCCCGCTTCGAACGACGACAGCGTGAAGACCGGCAACGCGCGCCGCGCCCCGTGGCACGCATTCCTGCCCTTATGGCTGATGTGCGCGCCGGCTTTCCTGTTGTTTGCGACGCTGGTGCTGGTGCCGCTCGTCATGACGCTGGTGCTGACGTTCTACCGCTTCGATCCGGCGAGCGGCCCGCTCGCCGCGTTCCAGTTCGGCAATTACGCGGAAGTGCTGCAATCGTCGTATTTCCACACGATCTTCCTGCGCACCTTCGGCATCGCCTTTCTGACCACCCTGCTGTGCGTCGTGATCGGTACGCCCGAAGCCTACGTCCTGTCGCGCATGCGCGATCCGTATCGCTCGATGTTCCTGTTGATCATTCTCGCGCCGCTGCTGGTCTCGGTCGTGGTGCGCGCGTTCGGCTGGAGCATGCTGCTCAATAGCAATGGTCTCGTGAATCAGGCGTTCGGTCTTGTCGGGCTTGGACCGTACAAGCTTGAATACACCACTTTCGCAATCGTCATCGCACTGGTGCACGTCATGCTGCCGTTCATGGTGATTCCGGTGTGGACCGCGTTGCAGAAACTCGACCCGCAAACGGAAAATGCCGCGCTTTCGCTGATGGCGTCGCCCGCCACGACCTTGCGCCGCATCGTGTTGCCGCAACTCACGCCGGGCATCCTGTCGGGCAGCCTGATGGTGTTCGGCCTGTCGGCGAGCGCGTTCGCGATTCCCGGCCTGCTCGGCGGACGGCGCCTGAAAGTGGCCGCCACCGCCGTCTATGACGAATTCCTCGGTTCGCTCAACTGGCCGCTCGGCGCGACTATCGCGCTCCTGTTGCTGGTCGCGAATCTGATCGTGATGCTCACTTACTACCGGGTTCTGGAACGCAAGTACACCAGAAGCCTCGGCTGAACCTCGCGAGATCATCATGAGAAAAAACGGCCCGATTGCGCTGATTTTCCACACGCTCGTCATCGCGTTCGTGCTCGCGCCGCTCGTGATCGTCGTGCTGGTCGCCTTCACGCCCGATGAAACGCTCACGCTGCCCACACACGGCGTATCGCTGCGCTGGTTCCGCGCGATCCTCAACTACCCGGACTTTATCTCGGCGTTCTTCAACAGCCTGAAGCTGGCGTTTGCCTCGGCAACGTTGTCTTTGATCGTCGCTTTGCCTGCCGCGTTGGCCATTGGTCGTGCGCGCTTTCCGGGACGCGGGTTTCTTAACGGCTTATTGCTGTCGCCGCTGGTGATTCCCGGTCTCGTGCTCGGTATCGCACTGCTGCGCTTCTTCGCACTGATCGGCGCGACCGGTTCGTTCGCGTGGCTCGTGCTCGCGCACATGATCATCATCACACCGTTCGTGATGCGGCTCGTACTGGCCTCGGTCAGCGGTCTCGACCGCAGCGTCGAACATGCCGCGCATTCGCTCGGCGCCGACGCATGGACCACGTTTCGCCGCATCACCTTCCCAATGATTCTGCCGGGCATTACCGGCGGCTGGTTGCTCGCGTTCATCAACAGTTTCGACGAATTGACCATGTCGATCTTCGTCACCTCGCCGCAAACCGTCACGCTGCCGGTACGTATGTATATGTACGCGACCGAATCGATCGACCCGATGATGGCCTCCGTTTCCGCGCTGGTGATCTTCATTACGGCCGGCGCGATGCTGCTGCTCGATCGCGTGTACGGGCTCAACCGGATTCTGATCGGCCAGCACTGATGTCTTCTACTGCTCTCTCTAACATGCCGTCGAATTTGCCGTCCTCCGAATCCGCCGTGCCGCAACGCGATGCGCAATTCGTTCGCGTTGCGGAGACGCAGCGTGAACCGCTTAGCTTTTTTATCGATGGTCATGAAGTCGCCGCGTTGCAAGGCGATACGCTGCTCACCGCCGTGCTGATGCAACAACGTCGCGTGCGCGAAAGCGAATTCAGCGGCGCGCCGCGCGCCGGATTCTGCCTGATCGGCGCTTGCCAGGATTGCTGGATGCGGACCGAAGAGGGTCTGCGTTTGCGCGCGTGCTCGACGCTGGTGACGCAGGGTATGCGGGTGGTTACTCGGCTCGCTGAGGTTACTTTCGTTGCCGGTCCTGCTTCCGCTGCCAGCTCCGTCGTGACGGCAAACGGAGAAACGCAATGAGCAACGAACACCGTGTAGTGATCGTCGGCGCGGGACCGGCTGGCGTGCGCGCCGCCGAGACACTCGTTGCAGCGGGCGTCAAGCCCATCGTGCTGGATGAAAACGCCCGCTGGGGCGGGCAGATTTATCGTCAACCGCCCGCGAACGGCGCGTTCCAACGCTCGAAGAAAACGCTCTATGGTTTTGAAGCGCACAAAGCCGAAGCGTTGCACTCGACGATGGCCACACTGCTTCCGCACCTCGACTATCGCCCCGACACACTCGCCTGGGCTTGTGCACCGGGTCGCCTCGATACGTTGCACGCAGGACGCGAAATCAGCGTGCCGTTTTCGCATCTGATCATCGCAAGCGGCGCCACCGATCGCGTGCTGCCGGTGCCGGGCTGGACACTGCCAGGCGTCTACACGCTGGGCGCGGCGCAAGTCGCTTTGAAGGCGCAAGGCTGTGCGATCGGCCAGCGCGTGGTGCTCGCTGGCACCGGGCCGCTGCTCTACCTCGTGGCCTATCAGTACGTGAAGGCAGGCGTACAAGTGGTGGCCGTGCTCGACGCGAGTCCCCTATCGCAGCAGATTGCCGCGGCGCCGAAACTCGCGCGGCAACCTGCTACGTTCGCCAAAGGGCTGTACTACGTCGGCTGGCTAAAGATGCACGGCGTGCGGATCGAACGCGATGTGAACCTGATCGGTATTCATGGCGACCAAGGCGTGAGTGCGATTGAATGGCGCTCTTCAACCGTTGGCTCGAAGACCGAAACCCTCGCATGCGACGCCGTCGGCATCAGCTTCGGCCTGAAGCCTGAAACCCAGCTTGCCGATCTCGCCGGGTGCCGCTTCCGCTTCGATACGCACAACCGTTGCTGGCTGCCCGAGCTCGACCCGGCCGGCCGCAGCACCGTGCGAGGCATCTATTTGGCTGGCGACGGTGCTGGCATCGCGGGCGCCGACGCTGCCGAACTCGCCGGGCGTCGCACGGCATTGGCGCTACTCGACGACCTCGGCATCGCGCATCCGCGTGGTCCAGGCATGCGCGACGCAGCGGCCCTCGAGCGAAGCCTTCAACGTATCGCTGTGTTTCGCCAAGGTATCGAAGCGGCATTTGCGCCGCCCGCAAAATGCGCAGCGCAGTGGCCCGACGACATGACCGTGTGCCGCTGCGAGGAAATCGATGCAGGCACCTTGCGGCGCTGCATTCGCGGAGGCGAAGCGAACGAGATCAATCGACTGAAAGCGCTCACGCGTGTCGGCATGGGCCGTTGCCAGGGCCGCATGTGCGGTGAAGCAGCATTGACGCTGCTGGCCGAAGAAACCGGCAAACCCCTCGAAGCCGTTGGCCGTTTGCGCAGCCAGCCGCCTGTCAAACCGATTCCGCTATCGCCCGCTATGTATGCCGACGACGTCGCCGAGATTCCCGAGGAGGCGCGCGATGAGTGACACCCTGCACTACGACGTGGCGATTGCGGGCGGCGGACTGGTCGGCTCATCGGCAGCATTGGCGCTCGCGCGACGCGGCTTGCGCGTGGGCCTGTTCGAGCGGCGCTATTGCGGCGCACAGGCAAGCGGCGTGAACTACGGCGGCGTGCGCGTCCAGGGACGACCGGCCGAACAGATGCCGCTCGCCATGCGTGCACGGCGCATCTGGGACGGCTTGCCGGAGCTGATCGGCATCGACGGAGAATTCACCGTGTCAGGACATTTGCGGCTCGCGCGCAGCGAAGCCGATCTTGCCGCGCTCGAAGCATGGGCGGACATGGCGCGCGGCCACGGACTGCAAGCGCAGGTCATCGGCGGCGCCATGTTCCGGCAACGTTATCCGTGGCTGGGCGCGGCAGCCGTCGGCGGCTCGCTTTGTGCGACCGATGGCCATGCGAATCCGCGTCTGGTCTCACCCGCGTTCGCACGTGCCGCGCGCGCCGCAGGCGCGGACGTGCGCGAGCAAACCGAACTGACCGATATCCATCACGACGGCACACGCTTCCAGTTACGTGCCGGCGACACGCGCATCAGCGCCGACTGGCTGATCAATTCCGCCGGCGCATGGGCGAATACGGTTGCCGGGTACTTCGGCGAAACCGCACCGATGAAACCGATCTACCCGAACATGTGGGTTACCGAGCCGCTGCCGCATTTCATCACGCACAACCTCGGCGTGTACGGCGGCGGCATTTACGCACGGCAAGTGGCGCGTGGCAATTGCGTGATCGGCGGCGGGCGCGGACATGGCGACGGCGAATACGGTCAACCGTCGACGGAAACCACCCGCGCCGTGATGCGCGATGCGTGCGCCCTGCTGCCGCCGCTACGCGAGGCGCTGCTGATTCGCACATGGAGCGGCGTGGAAGGCGAGACGCCCGACAGCAATCCGATCATCGGTGCGAGCCGCACGATACCGCGTTTGCTGCATGCATTCGGCTTTTCGGGCGGCGGTTTTTTGCTGGCGCCAGGGGTCGGCGAAATACTCGCGGATCTCGTGATCGACGGCGCCACAGCCACCCCGCTCGACGCTTTTTCGATCAATCGCTTCGCTGCTGTTGCTGCGCCATCCGTCGCCTAGTTGTCGCTTATTGCCTACCGCTTACCGCTTTGCTATCGCCCAGTCATCGCCTCGTTATCGATTAATGAAACTCAGGAGCCCCTCAATGAAACTGTTCAAGACGATCGCGGCGCTGGCCGCATTGTGCGCATTCAGTGCAGCCGCGCCGGCATGGTCGGAGACCAAGACCATTTACATCGGCATGAACGGCGGTCCGATGGAAAAGGCCTATACGAGCCAGGTCCTGCCCGACTTCGAGAAAGCCAACAACGTCAAAGTGGTCGTGGTGCCCGGCACCTCGTCGGATATTCTCGCCAAGCTGCTCGCCAACAAGGCCAATCCGCAAATCCACGTGGTGTTTCTCGACGACGGCGTGATGGCGCGCGCGGTCAGCATGGGCGTGTGCAAGAAGCTCGACGATTCACCGGTGCTCAAGGAGCTCTACCCATTCGCGCGCATGAAGGACGACATGGGCGCGGGCGTGCAACTCGGTATGACCGGCATCGCGTACAACAAGAAGCTGTTTGCTGAAAAAGGCTGGGCGCCGCCGACTTCGTGGATGGACTTTGCCGATCCGAAGTACAAAGGCAAGGTGGTGTTCCAGTCCGCGTCGAGCAGCACCTTCGGGCTGCACGGCTTTCTGGCGATCAATCGCTTGATGGGCGGCAGCGAGCAGAACGTCGAACCGGGCTTCACGAAATGGGCCACGACAGTTGGCCCGAACGTGGTGGAGTACGTGCCGAACTCAGCGAAGATTTCCGAAATGGTCCAGACGGGCGAAGCGGGCCTGTTCCCGTTGACGCCGACTGCCGTCAGCGATCTGCAGGACAAGGGCATTCCGGTCGGCTATGTGAGTCCGAAGGAAGGTCCGGTGTTGCTGCTGGTCGACTTGTGCGTGGTCAACAACAACCCGGACCCGCAATTGGCGCAGAAACTCGCGCAGTTCCTGCTGTCCGCGCCGGCGCAGACCAAAGCCGCCGAGGCCGGCAAGCAGATTCCGACCAATCGTCTTGCGAAGATGACGCCGCCGATGCAGCAAAGCCTGGGTAACGTCGACGATATGGTGAAGAAGCTGACCGTGGTGGATTGGGACACGATCAATGCGCATCGCGCGCAGTGGGATACGCGCTGGAACAGGCAGATCGAGCGTTAATCAGAAGATCACCGAAATCGCCACGCCCAGCCAGATTGACAGCACGCCGATAAGGAACATGTGCCGCGCAACCCGGATGCGGACGTCGCTGTTTTCCGGTTCAACGGGGCTCGTCGCCATCCATGGCACGAGCCCGAGGCAGCCGAAGCCGATCATCGCAAACACGAAGACGAAGACGTCGGACACGTGCCATTTCGTCTGGTCGTACAAGCCCCAGTAGCCGAGAAAGACGATGCCGATCGAGAAGATCGTCGCCGAAGCGGCACTGAGCGCGGGTACGGATCCGGTTGGACTCGGCATGCTTCACCTCCGAAACGTTAGGCTGCTGTTGCCGTCCCCGTCGCCCGCGTTCCCGTCACTCAGGATGTACGGGCCTGCCTTGCTTCATACGTCTTTAGATGACTATAGGCGATACGCAGCAACGATAGGCCGTGCTCGCCCTTCTGCGCATCGCCGCCGCGCGAGATCAGATCGCCAAGAATGTGGTCCGCCTCGGTGTGCGAGTGATTTTCGACGTCGCGCAACATCGAAGCTGTTAGCGGCGAAGGTGTAAAGAGTGTTTGGGTAGCTCGAGCGTCGAAGTCCGGGCCCATCGTAAAGCCCGTGTGCTCCGCGACGCCACGGCACTCGCCGAGCAGGTTTTCGATGATGCGCTTGCCATCCGGCGCAGCCAGAATATCGCCGACCGAACCGCGCATCAAGCACGTACTCGCCGCGAGTGTGGCCAGGAACACCCACTTTTCCCACATGCGCAGCAAGATGTTGTCGCTGACCACGGCATCGAAATTCGCGTCGGCCATCGCGTCCGCAATTGCCTCTACGCGCTCGGACGTGCCGCCTTCCAGTTCACCGAAGGTGATCGCGTGCGTTTCGTTCAGATGCATGATGTGCTGCTCGGGGCTGAGCGTTGCGGCGATGACGCATTGGCCGCCCAGTACGCGTGACGCACCGAACTTTTCCTTGAGCACGTCGATATGGCGCATGCCGTTGAGCATCGGCAGAATCAGCGTGGATTCGCCGACCAGCGGTGCGAATGAATCAATCGCGTCGTCGAGACTGTAGGCTTTGCAACTGAGCAGCACCAGGTCGAACGGCTCCGCGGCGACACCGGCGAGTATCGTCTTGACGTCGCGCAAGGCGAGATTGCCGCGCGCGCTGTTGATGATGAGGCCGTCACGCGCAAGCTTTTCCGCGCGGCCGGGACGCACGAGGAAGGTCACGTCCTGTCCGGCCGCTGCGAGACGTCCGCCGAAGTAGCCGCCCACGGCGCCCGCCCCTACTACTAGAATTCGCATCTTTTGCCTCTTGATAGATTTGGGTCACGCGCGCCGGGTCGGTATGCCAAGGCCTCGAAAACCGCCTGCGCAGCACGTCTGCAGAAATGTAGCAAAGATTGACGATATGCATCGGCCACAATGGCGGGCCGGTTTGCTGCATTGCACAGCGGCTTCGATGTTTCCGCTTTATTCCTTACGTCAGATCAATCGCCGCGCCGCCAGGCGTTTGCTCGCGCCGGGTTACGTGAAGAGCGGCACTTGAAGAGGCGACGCCCCTACCAAACGGCGGCAGCTTCGCAAGATCGCCCTACAACGTACCGCAGATAGTGCGCTCGTAAAGCGCGAGCATCCCGGGCACATCCACGCCCAGGCAGACCGTGCTGTCGGGCCGACTGTCCCAGTCCGGCGCGGGCACCGGCATCGTGGAAGGCTTCTGGATGGTTTGGCCCACGGCAATACCGTCCGTCAGCACCCGTACGGGACCACTGCGAGTCGTATAAAGATGCGGCGCCAGCACATAAGTGACTGCCGACGAGTCGTGCACGTAAATGCCTTCAAGTTGCGCGCTTTGCTCATGAAAGGCTTCGTAGTGCCGCGACACGTCCCACACGAACTGCCCTGCTGCACCGCCGCGCTCGCGCAGCGACGCCAGATAATCCCGGCTCATGATGGTGCGCTGCGTAACGTCGAGCCCGACGACCACAACCGGCCACGGTGCGCCGAACACGATGTCGGCAGCATCGGGGTCGCCGAGGATGTTAGCTTCTGCCGCCGGCGTCACGTTGCCGAGCACGCCGTCCGTGCCGAACGCGCCGCCCATGATGACCACCTGTTTGACGAGCGGCGCGATCTGCGGATCGTCGGCCAGCGCCAATGCCAGGTTCGTGAGCGGGCCCACCGCGATCAACGTGACTTCGCCGGGATGAGCGCGCACCGTGTCGATAATGAAGCGGTATGCGGGGCGCGCGTCGAGCGCTGCTTCAGCATCGGTTTCGATCGCGATGTTGCCAAGCCCGTTGTCGCCGTGAATCCAGGCGAGCGGTTCGGGTGCCGCACGCTTGAGCGGTGCCGCGGCACCCTGCGCAACCGGCACGCCCGGCGCGAACCGCCCAGCCAGGAACCGCGCATTGCGCGTAGTGGTTTCGATCGTGGCGTTGCCGAATACGCTTGTCAGACCCAGCAATTCGATGTCCGGATGAAGCGCCTGAAAAACGAGCGCCATCGCATCGTCCACACCGGGATCGGTGTCGTAGATAACCTTGTGCTTACTCATAGATAAAACGCGTCCGGCAATTGTTCACGCGCAGTGGTGTCGCGGGTGGCGCCATGCAGATTGCCGAGCCGGATCGGCAATTCGGGGCCGCCCAGTTCGATGATCACCTGGCGGCACGCGCCACATGGAGCAATCGGTCCATCCGTATCGCCGATCACGGCGAGCGCGGCGAACTGGTCGCGCTGATAGCCCGCTGCGATCGCGCTGAAAAACGCCGTACGTTCAGCGCAATTGCACAATCCGTACGAGGCGTTCTCGACATTGCAGCCGTCGAATACGGTGCCGTCTTTGGTCAGGAGCGCAGCGCCGACCTTGAACTTCGAATAAGGCGCATAGGCCTTCTCTCGCGCGACACCCGCGCGTTCCAGCAGTTGTTCCATGTTCATGCAACGATCCTCAATTCGATTCAATTCAGCGTCAGGAACATGCCCGCAATCGTAGCGCTCATCAGGTTCGAGAGCGTCGCGGCGAGCACGACACGCAGGCCGTAGCGTGCGACTTCGGCGCGGCGTTCCGGCGCGACGGCGCTAAAGCCGCCCGTCAGCACCGCGATCGACGCAAAGTTCGCGAAGCCGCACAACGCAAACGACAGAATAGCAAGGGTTCGCGGGTCGAGGGCCTGCAGGCCGGCGGCGCTTACGCTTGCGGCATCTTTCAGATACGGCGACAGCGACGCATATGCGACGAATTCATTGAGAATGATCTTCTGCCCGAGGAAATTGCCGGCGATTGCGGCTTCGCTCCACGGCACACCAATCAGATACGCGAGCGGCGCGAATACCGTGCCGAGCACCGATTGCATCGACAGTTGCGGATGGCCGAACCAACCCCCTATGCCGCCCACAATGCCGTTGAGCAATGCGATCAGGCTGACGAACGCGATCAGCATCGCGCCTACCATCACGGCGATTTTCAGGCCCACGGTCGCGCCGGAACTCGCGGCTTCAATCACATTTGCGGGGCGTTTTTCATCGAAGCTGAGGTCCTCGAGATGTACACGGCTCGGCTCGGTGGTCGGGTGAATGATCTTGGCGAACAGCAAGCCGCCAGGCACCGCCATGAACGACGCGGCGAGCAAATATTCAACCCGCACGCCAAGGCCCGCATAACCCGCCAGCACCGAACCGGCAACCGCCGCCATGCCACTCGACATCACCGCGAACAGTTCGGCACCGGTCATATCGCGCGTGAACGGTTTGACCACCGCAGGCATTTCGCTTTGGCCAAGGAAGATCGTTGTAACGGCTGAGAAGGATTCGAGCTTCGATACGCCGAGCAGTTTCTGGAATATCGTGCCGAGCACGATCACGATCCAGCGCATCACGCCGAGGTAGTACAGCACGGAAATGAGCGCGGTCACGAAGATGATGGCCGGCAACACCCGCACGGCGAAAACGAAGCCGCCGTCGCCGAAGACCTGGAACATCTTCGCCTGCACGAGGCCGCCGAACAGGAACTCGATGCCCGCGTTGCCATAGCCGAGTACGTGATTGACGCCGGACGCAGCGGCAGCCAGGACCGTCTTACCAAATGGGACGAAGAGAATGAAAGCGCCGATACCGATCTGCGCAAGCAGCGCCGCGATTACAGTCCGTAAGCGGATGGCGCGCCGGTTGGTTGAAAAGATAAAAGCGATGAGTAGCAGTACGGCAATACCGAGGATGTTTCGAGCGATCAGTGCCATGTCTCTTGGTGTTCTTGTGAAAGTGGCAATGATGCTAAACGAAACTGATGCTGGAGAAAAAACTTTCAACATCGCGTAACGACTGTTTGCTGCACGGCACTGGGCGATTGATGCACGTTGCATCTAAACGGCATCAAAACGGCCACGGCGCGATCGCGGTTCGTGACACCGCCATCGCGACGCGCCGCAGCCACCGATCTCAAATCACTTCCAATGCCAGCGCAATCCCCTGCCCGCCGCCGATACACAACGTGACGATGCCGCGTTTCAGGCCGTCGCGGCGCATCGAATGAAGCAGGCGTGTCGTCAACACCGCACCGGTCGCACCGATCGGATGACCGTGCGCGATCGCGCCGCCCTGTACATTGATCAGTTCATCCGCGATGCCGAGTCTGCGTGCCACTGCGATCGGCACGGCAGCGAACGCTTCATTGATCTCGAAGCGTTCAACGTCATTGAGTTGCCAGCCCGCACGGGCCAGGGCCATTTGCACGGCTGGCACCGGACCGAGGCCGAACATACCCGGTTCGACGGCCGCGACGCCAAACGCCACCAGCCGCGCAAACGGCTCGATGCCACGCGACTCGGCGAACCCACGATCAGCGACCAGCATGGCTGCTGCGCCGCTGTTCAGGCCCGGCGCGTTGCCTGCGGTAATCGTGCCGTCCGGACGGAATGCCGGACGCAGTTTGGCGAGCGTTTCAACCGTGGTATCCGGGCGCGGCTGTTCATCGCTCGTGAATTGCTGCGGACCTTTGCGCCCCGGGATTTCGACGGCGACCAGTTCAGCGTCGAAATCGCCGCGCGCCTGTGCTTCGGCAAAACGCTGTTGCGAACGCGCGGCCCAACGGTCCTGCGTTTCGCGCGTGAGGTCGAACTGCGCGACGAGGTCTTCGGTATGCCAGCCCGAATGCTCGCCGGAGAACGCGTCGTTCAGGCCGTCGCGCAGCAGGCTGTCGTGGATTTGCGCGTTGCCCATCCGGTAGCCCCAGCGACCGCCGTCCAGCAGATACGGTGCGCGGTCCATGTTTTCCATGCCGCCGGCCACGGCTGCATCGCCGAGACCAAGCCAGATTTCCTGGGCCGCGGATGCAATCGCCTGCGCGCCCGAGCCGCACACACGATTGACCGTCAACGCAGGCACGGCCACCGGCACGCCGCCGCCAATCGACGCCTGACGCGCCGGATTCATCCGGTTGCCCGCCTGAATCACGTTGCCCAGCACCACCGAGGCCAACGCGGCCGGATCGAGACCGCTGCGCCGCAGCGTTTCACGCACCGCGACCGCGCCGAGTTCGGTTGCGGGTACTTCTTTCAACGATCCGCCGAATGCGCCGATCGGCGTTCTCACCGGATTGCAGATCACTACTTCACGCGTACTCATCATTCATCTCCAGTTGGACTACAACTTTCACCGTCACATTCACGCGCATCAATTCGCCGATGCGGCCGTGACCGTTTCGGGGACATCCCAGCCGCCGCCGAGCGAGCGGTACAGCGCGACCGCTGCGAGCGCATGCTCGCGTTTGGCCTGATTCAACGATTCGGCATCGCGCAGATACGCCTCCTGCGCGGTGAGCACATCGAGGAAGTCCGTCGCACCACCCTTGTAGAGCTCACTCGACAGACGCAGCGCGTGGTTCGAGGCATCGAGCGCGCCGCCCAGGCGTTGCACCTGCACCGCGCCGCTCACCAGGTCACTGCGGTTGTCTTCGATTTCCTTGAGCGCCTGCAGCATGGTTTGCTGCAGGCCGAGTTGCGACTCGCGCATCCGGCTCTCGCTCGCATCGATATTCGCGGTGATGCGGCCGGCGTTGAAGATCGGACTCGTTGCGTTCAAGGCGGCGCTAAAGAGGTTGTCGGTCAGCGTCGGCAAGCCGAGGTACGACGAGGCCAGCAGACCATCGGCGAGATTGAGCCTGAACTGCGGATAGCGCTGCGCTTTGGACACGCCCACTTCCGCCGCGCGCTGTTCGACCGTGGCGTAGGCATTACGCACGTCCGGGCGCTGCAACAGCGCTTCCGACGGCAGAGTTTGCGGCACGCTTTGCGCGGGCACTGGAATGTCGCGTGCATTGGCGAGCAGCAAGCCGTCGACGCTCTCCGGCGTGCGCCCCGAATACACCGCGATCAGACTCAGTTGATGCTGCACCGTCGACTGGATGCGCGGGATCTGCGCCTGCAAGTCTTCCAACTGATTCTGTGCACGCGCGACGTCGAGTTGCGTCGACAATCCGTAATGCAAACGCTGCTGCGTAAGTTTCAGCGCACGGGCGCGGATCTGTTCGTTGTCGCTGAGAATCTGCAATTGCGATTGCGCCCAGCGCAGATCGATGTACGCCGCCGCTGTGTTCGCCGCGAGTGCCAGGCGCAGTTGATTCAGGGCGGCCTGCCGACCCGACACTTGCGCTTCGGCTGCGAGAACAGCGAGACGTTCGCCACCGAAAACGTCCGGCTGCCAGCTGGCCGTCACGCCGACGCCGGCCTGACGCACATAGCCCAGCGGTGGTGGCGTGTTCTGGCGAGAGTCCGATGCCGTCGCGCTAGCGTTCAATTCAGGCAGCAAGGCCGCGCGATTCTGCTTCGCGAGATCCTGCGCCTGCTTGACGCGTTCCACCGCGGCCTGCACGTCGAGATTGCCCGTCAGCACCGATTCCACCAGTTGATGCATGACGGCATCGCCAAATTGCGTCCACCATGTATTGGCGTTGATGCTGTCTTGAGGAGCATCGACATTCCACGCGGTCGGGGCGACGGTCTGAACCGTATGCGGCAGGTCCGCGTGCGTTTCAGGCTGCACCGCGCATGCCGCCAGAGTCAGCAGTGCCGCGCTCGCGAGTACTTTCATAACGATTGGTTTCATGCTGATTTCCTCAATGAGCATCGGGCGGTGGCGCGGTATTGCCAAACGGGCGCGAGAACAGCACGCTCAGCAAACCGACGACGAAACAGAGCGACAGCGCAAAGAACGTGTCGGAGAACGTGAGCACGAGCGCTTCGCGCATCAGCAGCCCATGCAACGCCCCAAGGCCCGCATTGGCCGCATTCAGCGCATCGCCGCCGACGGCCGCGAAGTGCGCACTTTGCTGCTGCAAGATCGACTCGATCGCCGGACGGCCCGTGCTCAAATGTTCGTCGAGCCGCTCGTAGTGGAGATTCAAACGATCGTTGAGCATGGTGCTGCTCACGGCAATGCCAATCGCGCCGCCGAGATTGCGCATCAGATTGAAGAGCCCGCTGGCGGATCGAAGCCTCGACATCGGCAATGAACCAAGCGCCATCGTGACGATGGGCGGAATGCAGAATTGCTGGCCAATGCCGCGCAACGCCTGCGGGATCAGCAATTCCTGCCAGCCCCACTGATTGGTCAGCGGCACATACAGATAACAGCCGACGCCGAACAGCACCAGGCCGAACACCAGCAACAGGCGCATATCGACAAAACGCGCGACTATCGAATACGCGACCATCGCGACCAGTTGAAAACATCCCACTGACAGCAACGCCACGCCGATCTGCAACGAATCGAAGCCGCGCACTCGCGACAGGAACACCGGTGTCAGGAATACCGCGCAGAAAATCCCGATCCCTGTGATGAAGGACAGCAGACTGCCGATTCCGAAGTTGCGGATCGCAAGCGCGCGCAAATCGACGATCGGCTCTTTTGCGGTGAACGCGTGCACGATGAACAGGAATCCGCAGATCGCCGCTACCCAGGTACACGTGAGGATCACGTCGTCGCCGAACCAGTTCTTGCGTGGCCCTTCTTCCAGGACGTATTCAAGGCAACCCAGAAAACCGGACATCAGCAGGATGCCGAGATAGTCGCCCTTTTTCAGCAGTGAGAGATCGACGTTGTCGAAGTGCACGTACTTCGGCACCAACAGCGTGACGGCGAGGCCCGGCACGAGATTCAGATAGAACAGCCAGTGCCACGACCATTGCGATGTGATCCAGCCGCCGATCACCGGACCGACCGTCGGTGCGAGCGTGGCGAGCGCGCTGATGGTGGTGGACGCAATCAGGCGCTGCTTGCCGGGGAACAGCACGAATGCCGTCGTGAACACGGTCGGAATCATCGCGGCACCGAGCGCGCCCTGCAGACCGCGAAACAGGATCATCGAGTTGATGTCCCATGCCAGGCCGCACAACATACTGGTGACCGTAAAGCCCAGCGCGGAGAACGCGAACACCCAGCGCGTCGAGAACACACGCGTGAGCCAGCCGGACATCGGGATCACGAGAATCTCCGCGATCAGGTACGCGGTCTGCACCCACGAGAGCTCATCCTGGCTCGCGGACAAGCCGCCGCCGATATCCTTGAGCGAAGACGCCACGATCTGGATATCGAGTGTCGCCATGAAAAAACCGAGGCACATCAGCACGAACGCGAACACTTTGGTGCGTGTCGGCAGGTCGGCGGGATTGGCAAGGACCTGAGTCATGATCGTTTAACCGTGAGCAGCGTCGAGATGCACTTTCACCGTCGCCGACAGGCCTGGACGCAATACGCCCTCCATGTCCTTCGGCACCTCGAGGCGCACGCGCACCGGCACCCGTTGCACGATTTTCGTAAAGTTGCCGGTCGCGTTTTCCGCCGGCAGCACGCTGAAGGTCGCGCCGGTCGCGGGTGCGAGACTCTCAACCACGCCGTGAATCCGTTTGCTCGATGCATCGAGATCGACGTCGACACCGTCGCCAACGTGCATCTTCTTCAACTGATCTTCCTTGAAGTTGGCGTCGATCCACAGTCCGCTCGACGGCACCACCGTCAGCAGCGACACGCCAACGTTCGCCAGCAAGCCGACGCGCGCGGTGCGATTGCCGACGTAACCGTCGATCGGCGACCGGATCGTGGTGTACTCCACATTCAATGCCGCGACCCGCTGCGCCGCCTGCGCGGTGGCGATGCGCGCCTCTGCGTCACCGATCTGCGCGTCGAGCACGGCGATCTGCCGTTGCGCCGCGATCAGGGCTGCGCTGCTGCGGTCGACCGCGGCATGCGCTTTGGTCAGATCGGCATCCGCGCGTTCCACGACCTGGTTCGATACCGCATCGTCCTTCACGAGTTCACGATAGCGCGCCTGATCGGCGGTGCTGCGCGTCAGCTCGGCGCCCGAGGCGCGAACTTCGGCGGCCTGCTCGTTGATGGTGGCAAGCTGCAGGGACTTCTTCGCCTGCAACTCGGTAACAGCCGCCTGTGCACTCTCCACTTCCGCACTGGCTTGCGCGAGACGAGCGTCGTAATCGCGTGCATCAAGCCGGATCAGCACCTGATTCGCATGGACGAACTGGTTGTCCCGCACCAGCACGTCCGTCACGAAACCGTTCACTTTCGGCGACATCACGGTCACGTCACCGCCGACGTACGCGTCGTCGGTCGTTTCGACAAAACGGCCGACGAAGAACCAGTACGACGCCGCAAGCGCCAGCACCGCGAGCACAGTGATGACCGCGAGCAGCATCCACGGAATGCGCCGTGCCGGTTTGGCGGCGTTCGCCGCGCTGGGCGGAGCAATAGTCGAGGGTGTAGTGGACATGATGTCTGTATGTGTGTATGCACTCGTTAAGCTTGAAAAAAAGCGCGTTGTGCTGCGCCGGCTTGACCCGCTTCACGCGGGGCAGATTCAAACGGGGTCTTTTGTAATGGCGAACAACTCAGTACGCAGTGCCGCCGCGCGCTGCTCGCCGAAGCGATCTTCGAATTCGGCTTGCGCCGCATACCAATGCTTGCGCCCGGCTTGCAAACGTTCCTCGCCGGCCGCCGTCAGTGCGATCGACAACGCCCGCGCATCCGCCCCAAGCGTCTCGCTCGACACCAGCCCGTTGCGCCGCAGCGGCTGGATCGTGCGAACCAGCGTGGTGCGCTGCATGCGCATGGCTTCGGTCAGTTGCTTCATGGTCATCGGACCCACGCGCTTTAAGCGCCCCATCAGCGAAAACTGCGTGATGGTGAGGCCGACGTTCTCCAGGTGACGATCGTAAATCTGCGACACATAGCGTGCGGCCTGGCGGATCGCAAAGCAGTCGTCGTCGAAAAGCCCGTCCATCGCTACGCTTCCTTTTCGTGAGTGCGTATGCACATAATCAGGCGTAAAAAAGCTCGCCGAAACGAGCTCATACGCTTTGTTTATCCGGTGATGCCGAAGAGCTCGGAGCGCAGCGCCTTGGCACGTGCGTGGCCGAATTTTTCCTCGAATTCGTCCTGTGCGGCACGCCATGCGATTGCCGCCTGATCGAAGGTTGTTTCGCCCTTCTCCGTGAGACTGAACAGAAACGTGCGACCGTCATGCTCCGCCGATTCGGCGACCACCAGCCCGTCACGCTGCAACGGTTTCATGGCGCGGACCAACGTGGTGCGCTCCATGACCATGGCGTCTGCGAGGTCCACCATCGGCAGGTTCGGTGTGCGCGCGAGCTTGGCGAGAATCGTGAACTGCGCAGCCGTCAGCCCTACCTCGCCAAGATGGCGCTCGTAGATTTGCGTGACGTGCCGGGCCGCCTGGCGCAGCGCGAAACAGTTGCATTCGTCGTAAGAGAGAGGACGGGTCATGTTGCGGAGTGTATATGTGCATACGCACTATGTCAAGGCCGCTTTCGCTCAGACAGTACCTCGGACGGTTCGACAGGCCGGTTTGCGGTCCGGGGGCGTTCGCGGAGTAAGGGAGTGCTAAAGCAACCGATATGCCAACCGCGCCGCCGCCCTCGCCGTGCGCTTGTCCTGATCGAGCGACGGGTTGTACTCCGCAATATCCGCCGCGCGCAGCTTGCCCGATGCCCGCACACGCTGCACCATCGCTTCGACTACCGACAAGGGCACGCCCAACGCGGCAGGTGCCGATACACCCGGCGCGGTAGCGGCCGGGAGCACGTCGAGATCGATAGTCATGTAAACGTCGTCCGCCGAATCCAGCAATTGCTGAAGGTCGTCCAGACGCTGCGGCAATTGCGGTTCCTGCATATCGACGTCGAGCACGTAGCGCACGCCGAGTTCCTCCGCATGCGCGAACAGCGAAGCGGTGTTGCCCAGATCGCTGACGCCGAAGCAGGCGTAGTTGAACGGCACGCCCCGCTCGGTGCAGTCGTTCGCAATCTGATCGAATGGCGTGCCTGAATTAGCCGGCCGCTTCTGACGCAGATCGAAGTGGGCGTCGAAGTTGATGATGAGTAGCTTGCGGGTTGTGGCGGCCACGGCCTCAGCTCGAGCCCCATCCACGCGATCCTGATGCAAGCGCAAACCGCTATACGTCCCCCACGCAACCTCGTGACCGCCGCCGAACACCAACGGCCGGCCGCCGCTCGCGAGCACGTCGCTCACCAGGCTCGCGAGTTCCGCCTGCGCGCCTTCGAGATCGCCGTCATCGCACACCACATCGCCCGCATCGGCGAGCGTCGCCATCGACGTCTTCGCCGGCAGACCGGCCAGCACACGGCGCAACTCCTTTGGCGCATGCGCCGCGCCAACACGCCCCTGATTGCGACGCACGCCTTCGTCAGAGCCAAAGCCGACGATCACAGCCGCATCGCTTTCAACGGACGGCGCGGCGCGTAAACCATCCTCATGCCGCCGCGCACCACCAAACGGCACCACCTGATTGAAAATGCGCCGGGTGTCGCCCGGTTCACCCTCATCGGAACGGCCGCTCCACACCTTGTCGTCGAACAGAACTCTCATGCGCGCGACAACACCGCCTGCAGGAAAGCCCGCGTGCGCGGCTGCGACGGTGCCGAGAAAATCTCAGCCGGCGGCCCCGCCTCGACAATCACGCCACCGTCCATCACCACCACCACGTCGGCGACTTCCTTCGCGAAACCCATTTCGTGCGTGACGACGACCATCGTCATGCCTTCGCTCGCGAGCAGCTTCATCACTTGCAGCACTTCGCCGACCAGCTCGGGATCGAGTGCGGAAGTCGGCTCGTCGAACAACATCACGCGCGGTTGCATCGCCAACGCGCGAGCAATGGCAACGCGCTGCTTCTGACCACCCGACAGGCTCGCCGGCATCACATGCGCCTTGGGAGCCAGACCGACTTTTTCCAGCAACGCGGTTGCAGCCGCTTCGGCTTCGGCCTTGCTGGCGCCGCGCAACATCCGCGGACCGACCGTGATGTTATGCAGCACGGACAGATGCGGAAACAGATTGAACGACTGAAACACCATGCCCACTTCAGTGCGCAGCGCATTCAGCGAGCGTTCCTTGAGCATCTCACCATGATCGACCAGCCGATGCCCGCAGATATCGATCGTGCCGCCTTCGGCCTGTTCAAGCCCGTTGCAGCAACGCAGGAACGTACTCTTGCCCGAGCCGCTCGGCCCGATCACGACCACCACCTGCTGCGGTTGAATGTCGAAGTCGATGCCGTTGAGCACGGTATGCGAACCGAACGATTTGGTCAGCCCACGAATGCTGACGATAGGTTCATCTACTTTTGCGGTGTTCATTGCACCATCCCTCCTGCACGCAAGCGGCGCTCCACACGATGCAGCGCGTAGTTCGTCACCTGCGTCAACACCAGATACACCAGCGCGATGGCCAGATACACTTCGAGCGAACGGTACGACACGCTGATGATCTTCTGGCCTTCATGCATCAGATCGTCGATCGTCAGCAGCGACACCAGCGCCGAATTCTTGATCAACGCGATGAACTCGTTGCCGAGCGGCGGGATCATCCGCACGATCGCCTGCGGCAGAATGATTGCGCGCATGGCCTGACCGGACGACATGCCGATCGAGCGTGCCGCTTCCATTTGCCCGCGATCCACCGACTGAATCGCACCGCGCACAATCTCCGACACGTAAGCCGCCGAATACAGGCCAAGCCCAAGCATCCCGCACACGAAGGCCGGCAACAGAATGCCGAATTGCGGCAAGCCGAAGAACAGCAAGAAAAGTTGCACGAGCAACGGCGTGCCGCGGAAAAACGTGAGGTAGGCCGTACAGAAGGCGTAGACGATGCGCCGCTTCGGCGTAAGCCGGCCGATACCGATCAGCAGGCCCAGCACACAGCTCAGCGCGAGCGCGGCGGCGGTCACTTCGACCGTCACCAGCGCGCCGTGCATGATGTCCGGCCAGCCGGCAATCACCGGCGAAAAATCGAGTTCCATTGTGTCTGCTCAGCCGGTTATTGCGCGGTGGCGCCGAACCACTTCTTGACGATCGCCGCGTACGTGCCGTCGGCCTTGATCTTCGCCAGCGCCGTGTTGAATGCCGCCTTCAGTTGCGGTTCGTCCTTGCGCACGGCGATACCGTAGGCTTCGGTCGTCAGCGGCTTCTCGAGCACGCGGAAACCGCCGCGCGTCTTCACCAGCTGATAGGCGGCCGGCTTGCCGGTCACGGCCGCGTCAGCACGGCCAATACCCACCAGGTCGAACATTTCCTGATTCTTTTCGACTTCGACGCGGTTGATCTGCGGGTAGTTGTCGCGCAGGAAGTTGACCGACTTCGTGCCCACCTGGACCGAGACTTTCTTGCCGTTCAGGTCGGTCACCGACTTGATCGGCGAATCGCTTTTCACCAGCGCGACAAGACCGCCTGCATAGTACGAATCGGTGAAGTCGACCACTTTCGCGCGCTCATCGGTGATGTAGATAGCGGAGATCGCCGCGTCGAAACGATGTGCGATCAAGCCCGGAATCAGGCCTTTGAAGTCGATATCCGTCCATTGCACACGCTTGCCCATGGCTTTCGCGAGCGCATTCATCATGTCGACGTCGAAGCCGGTGCGCGCGCCGTTGTCGGTGTACTCCATCGGCGGGAAGGTCGCATCCGTGGCGACGTTCAGCACGTCCGGCGTCTGTGCGGACGCTGCACCGGAAAACCCGGCGAACGTCACCGCAAACGTAACGCATGCGAGGGACAACAGTCGATTCAGTTTCATGGGAGGGCTCCTTGTGGTTCGTTCGGTTAGTTCAGTTCGTTCGGTATCCAGATCGAATACGGCCGCGAGCGGCCCTGCCCGATCAATCGGTTTGCATATGCTCGGAAATAGCGCGGGCCGTACGTAGCGTCCCGTCGATGAATTGGCTTTCGCGGCCGATGGCGCGCGTGGACGGCGCCATCAGCGTGATCGAGGCGCTGCTTCCGGCGCCGCGTCCGCTGCGATGAAATATCGGGGCACTCACGCCCCACACGCCCGGATCGACTTCGCTGTCGCTGACGGCGTAGCCCTGAGCGCGAATCTGTTCGAGTTCGGCTTCGATTGCGGCGCGGCCGGCAGGGTCGTTGTCGAACAGGTTGTCGAGTACTTCGGTGCGTGCCTTGTCGGCCATGAACGCCAGCAGCGATTTCGCCGAAGCCCCAGCTTTCAGCGGCACGGCGCGGCCTTTTTCGAATGAGCAGCGCAACGAGTGCTGGCTGTCGACCATTTCCAGGCACATCACCTGATGCTTGACCGCGACCACCAACCCGATGCTTTCCTGCGAAGCGCGCGCCAGTTGCTGCATCTCCGTACGGCTCGCTTCGACGAGCAGCGAATTCACGTCGAAGCCGAGCGCGAGCTGCAGGCTGATCGGACCCGGCGCGTAGTGCCCCGCGTTTTCAGCGACGAAACCCCAGCGCTTGAGCAACGCGATTTGCCGGTACAGCGTGCTTTGCGCGAGACCGGTGACAGCGAGCAGATCCTTGACCGACATGGCCTTGCCATGACTGGCGAGTGCGGCTAGCACCAGCAGCACCCGTTCAGCTCCTGTCACACCCTGTTCCGCGTTCACGATGAAAACTACCCATAATGAATAACGGAATCAGAATGCCAGAACATTCTCGGATTTCAAAAATTGGATTCCCGCTGAGTGGGAATGAAGAGAGAGGGTTTTCCCCGAAAGCGGGATAAAAGAGCGTGCCGCAGCGGACGTGCGGCACGTATGGCGGATTCGTTCAACCAGAAAGTGGCTTGCTGAAGGGGTAAAACGAGTAAAAGCAGCCGCTTAGAGCGCGAGCACCGTCACGCCCACTTCAACCCGATGCGCCCCGCCCCCCAGGATCATGCCGCGCAGCAAGGACACGTCGCTGTAATCGCGGCCGATCGCGAGCGTCACATGATCCATATCGGCGAGCACGTCGTTGGTAGGATCGAGATCGATCCAGCCACTCTCCGGGCAATACACGGACACCCAAGCATGCGAGGCATCCGCACCGATCAAGCGCGGCTGCCCAGGCGGCGGATCGTTGCGCAGATAACCGCTCACGTAGCGCGCCGGCAAACCTAGCGAGCGCAAACAACCGATCATCACCTGCGCGAAGTCCTGGCATACCCCGCTCTTCAATTCGAAGGCGCGCTCGGCAGGCGTGTCGAACATCGTCGCCGAAGGTTTGTACGCGAAGTCCTTGTGAATCCGGTGCATCAGATCGATCGCCCCCGCCACAATCGGCATGCCGGGCGGAAAACTCGGCAGGGCATAAGCGCGCAACGACGGCCGCGGCACGATGTTCGGCGATGCAAAGCAGAACTCCACCTCAGGCCGGAACTCGCCGCCCACCCAAAACCGCAACTCGTCCGCGACGCACTCCCATTCCGGCGTTTCCTCGGGGTCGAGGTCGGTCCAGCGCGGCATGAGCGCCACCGTGGTTTCGCTGACGAGTTGCAAGCGCTCGTGCGGGGCGTCCAGCGCGAAGTACAGGACGTCGTTGCCGAATGCGTCCATCCGGCTGGTTTGATACGACGGCTCCGGTTCGATCTTTTCGCTGTGCGAGACCACGCGCTGCCACGCACAGGCGATCGGCCGGATCGTCGCGAGATGCTGGGCGGTCTCCACATACGTGGAGTAGTGGTAGGTCGTGCGATGGGAGACGGACAAGACTGTCGGCGCGTTCTTCATGACCACACCTGCGAAGCCACCGTACTGGCATGACTGAAATAGCGCGCGCTGATCTCATGCGCCGCCGCGCCGACGTAGCCGCCAATCTGATCGCACACCGCAATCAGGTCGGCGTATGAATCGTTTTCGTCGATGGCGCACACCGATTCGAGCGCGGGCAAGGAAGCGGCGGGCGGCATCAATTCCGCAAACGGACGATGCCGCATGCTGCCTGCCGCCACGGCGATCTCATCGAGCTTCTTGCGCAGGCGCTCATAGACGCCATAGACGCCGCGCGGATTAGTGGGCTCGATCACCAGCAGATCGAGCAAGGCGGGCACTTCGAAACGGCCCGGATACAGCGAGCGGTAGGTCAGCGTGCTGTCGAACAATTGCAGCAACAGATCGAATCCGGCTGGTGTGGAGAGTTGGCCCTTATCGGCGACCACCCGCAAAAACGACGTCATCGCCGACACGCGTTCGATGTGCCGCCCCACGAATAGCAGACGCCACGCTTCGTCGCGTGTCATGCGGTCGCCTTGCGCACCGCTGATCGCCGATAGCTGCACCGACAAACGTTCAAGCGCGTTCATCAGCGTCACGCGGTCATAACGATCGTAGCGTTCGCTGCGCTCAGCGCGACCGTTACCATTCGCGCCGCCCGGCGCTGAACCACTACCGCCGCCATTGCCGTTGCCATTGCCCACCGCAGCCGGCATCAAGGTCTGCAATGCATCGCGGAAATCGTTGCGCGCCGCGAGAATCGTGCGCCAGTGGTCGTTCGATAAACGCCCACGCACCTCGCCGTTCGAACGTGCTTGCCATGCGAGGTTCTGGCCAATGCTAGTGGGGCCGGTGCTCTCGCTCAGATTCGCGACCAACGCGCGTTCGAACACTTGCGGCGAGTTCGGCGCAAACATGTCGCCGGATTGCACGAGACCGCAATGCGTGGCGAGCTCGACCAGCGTGGGGAACATCGCGTCGGCGTCGTTGCCTTCCAGCGAACCAAGAATCAGGCGCAACAGCCGCACGTTGTTTTCGGCACGTTCGCCATAGCGTCCGGCCCAGAACAGGTTTTCCGCCGCCCGGCTCGACACGGTGCGATGCTTGCGCGCGAGGTCGGCGGGTTGCATCGGCGAAGGCAGCAGCGTGAAGGTCGACGTCGGCTGGCTCGACAGCACCCACGTGTCGACGCTACTGCCGCCGTACTGCATCGACACCGTCGCCTGGCGCTCGGCGGCCATCCGCGTGAAGCCGCCTGGCATCACGTGCCAACCACCGTTCACGTCGGCAATCGCATAGACACGCAGGACCGACGGGCGGCGGCCGATGGTGCCGTCTTCGTAACGCGGCGTGCAGGAAAAGCGCTGTGCCTGCTGGATCGTATAGGTGTCCGGCATCGCTTCGATGCGCTCGCGCCATGTCGACAGCCGTTGCCTGCCCTGCTCGATTCCCGGTGGCGCATCGCGTGCCGCGACGGGCCACGTCGGTACGATGAACGCTTCCTCCAGACGCCCGAATGCGTGGACGCGGGCCGCCTTTTCGCCGCACCACCAGGTGGCCACGCTCGGCAGCACGAGGTCTTCGTCGAGTAAAACTTCGGCGATGCCCGGCAGAAAGCCATGCAAGGCAGGCGATTCGACAAAGCCCGAACCCGGCACGTTCGAGACGATCACATTGCCCGCGCGCATCACCTGCAACAGGCCCGGCACGCCGATGCTCGAATCTGCGCGCAGTTCGACCGGATCGCAGAACGCATCGTCCAGACGGCGCAGCACGACGTGCACGCGCTCGAGACCGGCGAGCGTCTTCAGATACAGCATGTCGTCACGCACGGTCAGGTCTTTGCCTTCGACCAGCGTCACGCCGAGATAGCGCGCGAGAAACACGTGCTCGAAGTAGGTTTCGCTAAACGGTCCAGGTGTGAGCAGCGCGATATGGGGCAAACCATCGGCGCCCGAACTGTCGGGCGACATGGTGGCCTGGGCGGCCTGCGCGAGCGTCGCGATCAGCTGTGAATAGGTCGGCGCGAGGCGGCTCACGCGCATCGCACGGAACGGTTCGGCGAACAGCGTCGACACGATCAGCCGGTTTTCCAGCGCATACCCCAAACCGGATGGCGCCTCGGTGCGATGCGCCATGACGGTCCAATTGCCGGCGGGCGTACGCGCCAGATCGACGGCGACCACCTGCAGATACTGCCCGCCAGGCGGCGTGAAGCCCTTCACGGAGCGCAGGTAACCCGGATGCCCGAACACCAGCGCAGGCGGCAACTGCCCACGCTCGAGCAAGGTCTGCGGCCCGTAAATATCAGCGACGATGGCATTGAGCAGATGCGCGCGCTGCGTCACGCCGCGCTCGATATGCGCCCACTCGGCCTCGCTGATCAGGAACGGCAGCAGGTCAAGCGCCCACGGTCGCGGCTCGCCGTTATCCGCGTAGACGTTGTAGCTGATGTCGTTGTCGCGGATCTGCTGCGCGACCGAGGCGCGGTGATCTTCCAATCGCGCGATGCCGTCTTCGCCGAGCCGCTCGAAGAATTGCCGCCACGGCTCGCGCAACACGCCCGAGGCATCGCGTAACTCGTCCCAATGTCCTTCGTAGGCCGGCAACAGCCGTAATAAGGACGAAGCGTCCGCGCGTGCCGCGGACGTTTCGAAAGGAAAAGTCGATTGAAAGGCCAAGGTCGTGTCGTTCTTAAAAGTATGCTGCCGCTTCAGTCTACCAGGTTACCAGTAGCGCAGGTCCAACGTAAACGGAAACTCGAGGCTGCGCTGCGGTACACCGACCGTAAGCGGCCCCGGCGTATGACCGGATGCGAAGAAGCGTGCGCGCCGCCGGCTTTCGGCCTCGTAGGCGTTGACCGGGAAGGTCTGATAGTTGCGCCCGCCCGGATGTGCGACATGATACTGGCATCCGCCGACCGAGCGGCCAGTCCATGTATCGACCAGGTCGAAAGTGAGCGGCGCATCCACACCGATGGTCGGATGCAGCGCCGACGGTTGCGCCCAGGCGCGAAAGCGCACGCCGGCCACATATTCGCTGACGCGGCCCGTCGGCTGAAGCGGCACCGGCACGCCGTTGACCGTCACCACATGGCGGTTGTCGTTCAAACCGAGCGCGCGCACTTCGAGCCTTTCCACGGACGAATCCACGTAACGCACCGTGCCGCCCGGCGAGCCCTCCTCGCCCATCACGTGCCACGGTTCGAGCGCGTTGCGGATCGTCAGCGAGACGCCGTTCACCGTGGTCTCGCCGACCAGCGGGAAGCGGAATTCGAAGTGCGGCGCGAACCAGCTGCTCTCGAAGGCGAAGCCCGCCTGGTTGAGTTCGCCGAGCACGTCGTCGAAATCCATCTTCGCGAAGGTGCCGAGCAGGAAGCGGTCATGCAGTTCCGTGCCCCAGCGCGTCAGCCGCTGCGTGTACGGCGTGTGCCAGAAGCGCGCCACCAGCGCGCGCAGCAGCAACTGCTGCACGAGACTCATACGCGCATGCGGCGGCATTTCGAAGCCGCGCAATTCCAGCAGACCGAGGCGGCCGGTCGGACCATCGGGCGAATAGAGCTTGTCGATGCAGAACTCGGCGCGGTGCGTATTGCCCGTCACATCGATCAGGATGTTGCGCAACGAGCGGTCGATCATCCACGCCGGCAGGTTCGCGCTGTCGCGTCCGCCGAGCAGATCGATCTGCCGCTGCAGCTCGCGGAACGCCACCTCCAACTCGTACACCTGGTCGTTGCGTGCCTCGTCGACGCGCGGCGCCTGGCTCGTCGGCCCGATAAAGAGCCCGGAAAACAGATACGACAGCGACGGATGGTTGTGCCAATACGCGATCAGGCTGGCCAGCAGATCCGGACGGCGCAGGAACGGACTATCGGCAGGCGTCGCGCCGCCGAGCACGAAGTGATTGCCCCCGCCGGTCCCCGTATGCCGGCCGTCGGTCATGAACTTCTCGCTGCTCAGATAGCTCTCGGCCGCGGACTGATACAGGTACTCCGTGTTGTCGACCAGTTGCTCCCAGCTCGAAGCCGGATGAATGTTCACCTCGATCACACCCGGGTCCGGCGTCACCTGCAGGACCTTCAGGCGCGCATCGCGCGGCGGCGGATAGCCTTCGAGCACCACCTGCATCTGCAATTCGGCGGCCGTCGCTTCGATCGCCGCGAGCAGGTCGAGATAGTCGTCCAGTTCGGTGAGCGGCGGCATGAACACATGCAGCAGCGAGCGGCCGCTGCCGAACGCTTCGGTTTCCGCCTTTGGACCAGCGGCCCGTTTCGGGTCGCGTGCTTCGACGCAGATCGCCGTACGCAGCGTTTCCTTCGACGACTGCCCACGCTCCGGCGGCTGCTGGTCGCCTGACTGAGGCGCAAAGGCCACCACGCCGCTGCCCGCCATGCCGCTCAACAAATCCGCCGCTGACGACGACAACGCCGCTGCACGCCGCGCATCGGCGGCGCTCAAGGTGCGCTGTTCGCCGTCGTATTGCATGCGCAATTGCGCGGCCGGACGCAACGGCACCGGTGGCGCAAACGGATCGTGCGCGTGCTGATACGGATAGTCGGTCTTCGACACCCAGGGCAGCGAATCGAGCGGCAAGCGATAACCCATCGGCGAATCGCCGGGAATCAGGAACATACGTTCGTCGCGGAAGAACCAGCGGCCGCTGACCCACTTCGGCGGCTCGTTCGGCACGTCGCGTTCGCGTGCGAGCGGCAGGACAAAACCGGTCGCGCCGCCCAGGCCCGCGTCGAACACACGCCGCAGGCGCACACGCTCCAGCTCGTCATCCAGACGCGCGTCGAGCGGATCGACGTTGACCGGCAGACGGCGCTCGCGCCACAGGTAGTACCAGACGTCTTCGAAGCCGGGCTGGATGCAGTCCGTGTCGAGCGCTAGCTTGGTCGCCAGATGAGCGAGGAAACGCTGGGCGTCTGCAGCCGTGTAGGTGCCCGGCTCGCGTTCGTCGGCGAAGAGCGTGGGGTCTTGCCAGCACGGCTCGCCATCGGCGCGCCAGTAGAGCGACATCGCCCAGCGCGGCAACTGTTCGCCCGGATACCACTTGCCCTGGCCGATATGCAGAAAGCCGTTTGCGCCGTAGCGCGAGCGCAGCTTGTCCATCAGCGCGACCGCGTAGCCGCGCTTAGTGGGGCCGAGGGCGTCGGTGTTCCATTCGGCGGCGTCGCGATCGCGCACCGACACGAAGGTCGGCTCGCCGCCCATCGTCAGGCGCACGTCCATCTCGGTCAGGCGCTGGTCGACCTGCTCGCCCATTTTAACGACGTCGCTCCACACTTCTTCGGTGAAGGGCTTGGTGACGCGCGGCGTCTCCAGGACCCGTTCGATCGACATGGTGTGCTCGAACTCGACTTCGGACTCGTCGACCGCGCCGGAGATCGGCGCCGCGCTGCCGGGTTCGGGCGTGCAGGCGACCGGAATATGGCCCTCCCCGGCCAGCAGGCCGGAGGTCGGGTCGAGGCCGATCCAGCCCGCGCCCGGCAGGTAGACCTCGCACCATGCGTGCAGGTCGGTGAAGTCGACTTCGGTGCCGCTCGGGCCGTCGATGGATTTGACGTCGGGGGCAAGTTGCAGCAGGTAGCCGGAGACAAAGCGCGCCGCCAGCCCCAGTTGCCGGAGCGTCTCGACCAGCAGCCAGCCCGAATCGCGGCACGAACCCGCGGCGCTGACCAGCGTTTCCTCGGGCGTCTGCACGCCGGGCTCCATGCGGATCAGGTAGCGGATCTCGCGTTGCAGCCGCTGATTCAGTCCGACGAGGAAGTCGGCGGTGACCATCGGCTTGCGGTCAATACTCGCGACGAACTCGGCGAAGCGCGGCGTCATCGGCCGCTTGACGAGGTACGGGGCGAGCTCCAGCGCGAGGCCGGGCGCATACTCGAACGGAAACCGTTCCGCCGACGGTTCGAGAAAGAAATCGAACGGGTTGTAGACCGCCATCTCGGCGACCAGATCCACGGTCACCTTGAATTCGCGCGTCTTCTCGGGGAAGACGAGGCGCGCCTGATAGTTGGCAAACGCGTCCTGCTGCCAGTTGATGAAGTGTTCAGCCGGTTCGACCCGCATCGAATAAGACAGGATGGGGGTCCGGCAATGCGGCGCAGGCCTGAGACGCACGACCTGGGGCGACAGCGCAACCAGCCTGTCGTAGCGGTAATGTGTGACATGATTCAACGCGACGCGAATGGACACACCGGACTCCTGGACAAGGGATGGCAGCCCGCCAAAAAGCAAGCTTCATGCCGTGGATCGAAAAACCGCGAGAACTGGCTGTACTGCCCGGATTACCGCCTGCTGCGAAGTTTGCCGCATCTGTCGACCGTCCGGTCGATCGATCAGCGCGCCTTTCCCTTACCTTTTCAGCAGCCGCGCACCAAAGCGGCGCAGCGCCGATGCACGATCATGCACGTAATGTGCGTTAAACCAGTGACGTCTGGCAAATGCGGCATGAAGATTGCGCGTTAGCTTCGCCCCAAGACTGCCACCCACCACCCAGGTTCGATCAATGAAAACCTTCCACTGCAATCGCTGCTCGCACCTTGTGTTCTATGAAAACGTTCGTTGCGAACGCTGCGAGGCATTGCTCGGATATGTGCCTGAACTGGCCGAAATCAGCGCTTTCGAAGACGCCGGTGAAGGCCGCTGGCGCAGCCTGCACCCGCGTGGCGAGGGTGCATTGTTCCGGCAATGCCACAACTACGCGGTCGAAAATGTCTGCAACTGGATGATCCCCGCCGACTCGCCCGACACGCTGTGCCGCGCCTGCCAGCTCACGCGCACGATTCCGAATCTGAGCGCGCCGGACAACCGGCTCTACTGGTACCGGCTGGAGATGGCGAAGCGGCGTCTGCTGTACACGCTGGCCGCGCTCGGCCTCGACGTGCCTTCGCGCAAGGACGATCCCGAATCCGGCCTGGCATTCGAATTCCTCGAGGACGGCGGCGACGGCAAGCGCGTCATGACCGGCCACGACAACGGCCTGATCACGCTGAACATCGCCGAAGCCGAAGACGCCTACCGCGAAAAGGTGCGCAGCGCGATGGGCGAGCCCTACCGCACGCTGCTCGGGCACTTCCGCCACGAGACGGGCCACTACTACTTCAGCCAGCTGGTCGAGAACGACCCGCGCTGGCTCGAGCCCTACCGCAAGCTGTTCGGCGATGAGCGCGCCGACTACGGCGAAGCGCTGACGGCCTACTACCGCGACGGCGCGCCAAAAGACTGGCAGGGTTCGTATATCAGCGCCTATGCGACGATGCATCCTTGGGAAGATTGGGCAGAGACGTGGGCGCACTACATGCTGATCGTCGACGTACTGGATACGTCGACCTCATATGGCCTCGCCTTGCTGCCCGACGACCCGAGCGAGCCGACGCTGACCGACCGCACGCCCATCGAAGACGCGAGCTTCGAGAATCTGATGAAACGCTGGTTTCCGCTCACGTATGCGTTGAACAGCCTGAATCGCAGTCTCGGCATGCCCGACGGGTATCCGTTCACGCTGGCCTCGCCGGTCGTGGATAAGCTGCGATTCGTGCATCGGGTGATTGCGGCAGCCGGTGATAAAACGCAACCGCGTGAAGCGGCGAAGCCGGCGCCGCTGTCTGCGCCACAACCCGTCGCTCAACCTGTCACGTCGCAAGAACCCATGCAGGCGCCCGTCATGCAGACAGCCGCGCCGTCAGCGCCGCCCTTGCAATCCGAACCCGCCGCCGTCAAAGCAGCACCCGCCAAGCGGGCCGCACGCCGGCGTTAGTCCAGTCAGTCACACCCCCCGCACGTGGACCGCTTCGAGAATCTATAAAAAAACCCGCTGCAGGATCAACCGGCAGCGGGTTTTTTTCATCGGAGCCAAACCTGGCCGATCACTCAATACGCGACATAAGGCCCCGTACCGCCAGGCGTCGTCTGCTGCTCGACGGCGGCGTACACGTTACGCCCGTAGAAGAACGGCAGGCCCCAGTCGAAAATCGACGACGTTACAAATGCCGGCCCCGCCAGCAGCGGCAACGCTGAATCGCCGCTATACGTCTGCGAGATCGTCGTGGCATTGCCGACGCTGAAGCTCACCGCGCTCGTCGTGCCGTTCACCCCCTGGATCATCGCGCTCAACGACTCGGTCGACGCCGGGCAGTAGTAGGCGCTATTGGGGCTCGCGCATGCCGGCATCACACTGGTCTGGAAGAACAGACCCGTCGAGCCGCTGTCCAGAATACTGCTCGAATACGTCGTGCCGTTCTGTACCGTCGTAAAGGTGCCGTTCGACGGACTCACGCCGATCACCTGCGCGCTGCCCAGCGCATTGTTGGTCTGCGTACCGATGCCGAACACCAGTTGCCCGCTGACCGACTGCGCGCCGCCCGACACCGTCGGCAAGCTCAACATCGAACCGTTGTTGTCGGTGGCGAAGTACGGAATCGGATTGGCGACTTGCAGCGCTTCAGCAAGCGGAATCGACGTGCAGGTCGTGCCGCTGCAGCCGTAATACGTGCCGGCCACTGCCTGTTGCACACAATTCGCGCCGCAGTCGTGCTTGAACACGCCGATGCCCAGAATGCCGTTGGCCTGCAACGTACCCGGCGTGTTGCGCGACGCGCCGACGCTCGCGCAATCCGACGGCACCGAAGCGTAGTTCGGGTCGATCACCTGGATCGGCAGCGAGGCCGCTTTTTCACCGGCGATCTGCAGGTCGGCGAGCTTCACCGAACCCCATGTGTAGCCGTCGAAGAACTGCATGCATTCGGCAACCAGATGGCCCGCGGCGTCCTTCTGTTGCGGCAGCGCCATCGAGGCGGGCAGTTGCGAGGCGAACACGCGCACGCCCCACGAACCGGTATCCACCAGGATGTGATCAATGGTTTGACACTGGCTGGTGCCGGGCGCACAAATCGTGATGCTGACGAACGGCATGTTCGGCACATTGCTCACGCCGGCGTCGACCGTTACGCGCACCGCGTTGGCGGCCACCACTTGCGGCGAAGGCGAGGTATTGGTGACGGTGGGACCAGCTGAAAGGCTCGTTGTGCCGGAACTCGATGAGGAGCTGGAACCGCCGGAGCCGCCGCCTCCACCGCCGCAGGCACTGACGAGCAACGCGAGCAGCGCCGCGCACAGGAGGGTAACGAACGAAGACGTATGACGCATGATTCGCTCCGTTATTGAATGACGCCGACATCGACGCCCGCAGGCACCGCTTGCGGCAGATAGGCGTAGCCGGCAAACGCGCGCAGGTGCCCGCCGGAGAACACCACCAGATCGCTGCCGGACACCGCGAGCGGCGTGCCACGCCGGGTTGCGGTAGCGGCGACGTACTGGTCGAACGACGCGCCCAGCATGGTTTTCAGATCCGGCAGCGTCGGGCCCTGCCACGCGACACCGAAGACGATGCCGTTGGGCGCGACGTACTCGCGCACCAGCGTGCCGGACGGCATCGTCACCAGGTGCACCGAATACGCGCTTTGCGTAGTGACCGTATGAGCCACGGCGTGAAGGCTCGTCTGATCGCTGTCGACAGAACTGACGTTCTGGCCGAGCGTGGCGTGCGCGGCAAACGACAGCGCGCAGCCTGCCCCGAGCATTGCGCGAGCAATGCTTGTAGAAAGCATCGGTTTCAAGAGATTTCCTTCGAGGTGAAACGCTCGTGGCCAGCGGATGAGCCGATCACGAACGGGGAATCCAGGGGCGCACTCCTGACCGGCGGTGCCGGTTCTGCATTCACACCGGTTGGGTTGCGTGAATGCGTCTACGGAGTGGCTGCGCGAAACTTTAGTGACCGCGCAAGGGCATGGCAATCGTTTGCGGGATGATTTAAACCTTCTGCTTGCTCGACGCCGTTTGAACCTGTTTGATATTTGAGGACAGGATCACCAAGGGACGTCGCTTGAGCGCAGATTTTGCCGACACGTCCTGTTTAAAGCGAACACACGCATTAAATAACGGGGCCACAGTAGAAAAATATTAATGCGTGTCGCATGTCACCAATAATGTAAGCGTTCGCAGAATAATTCGCGTCTGCGGACCTGTTTCATCTGATCATTGCGGCACGTGCGGACTGCTTTTGTGTGAAGAGAAAATCGCGTACTTATACGGTTCGAAGCGGCAAAAAAATGCCGCGGATAACTTGATGGTCATCCGCGGCATCGGGTACTTCGGTGCTAATTCATTGCGGCTTCAGTAAGCCGCGTCCGTTACTTTTTCTGCTGCTGTTGCAAGAGCGATTTAAGCTCCTGCACATTTTCTTCTACGCGTTTTGCGATCACCGCATACGACTCAGCCTGCGTCTGATACGCGGCTTGCGCCAACTGCTGCATGTCGGCGAGCGACTTATGCAGGCTTTGCTGGATCAGTTCAGCAGCTTTCGCCGGAGGCGCGGCGCCGCCGGCCGACAACTGCCCGGTGAGCGACTGCAATTCGCCCAACGTGGTGCGCAGCATCTCGGTCTGTTTCTGCGCAAGTGACTGCATACCCTGGAATGCCGTCTGATTCGCCTGAACCAGTGCTTCCACGTCCTTGCGTCGCGCTTCCATGATGGCGGGTACGTCGAAGCCGGGAAGCTTGAACTGCTCCAGCATTTTGGTGAAGTCGCCAAACGGATTGGTGGCGTCAGGTTGGCTCATGCGAAATCCTCCTTAACGGTTAAATATTCGCCCGCGGTGCCTCGCCGCGACAGGTTTCTCCGGCATAGGCAGCAGTGGCGTCGCGTGCGCCGCGTCTCCCGTCGAGGCGTGCTGCTTCTGGGGTCGGACGGCACATTGCGTCAATCATGCGCCATCCGGCCACATTGCGCCAGCGGGCACACCCTGGCGTCGGGCGTCTCTTTGCCGGAACGTTCGACGGGTTTAGGCCACGAAGCATGCAAGGCCCTGTAAGTTACAAGATAGCTTCAGTAACCCGGCAAAACGGCATGTCGACTATCGTTTCCCATGTACCGGCGCACGTTGCCCCGGTGCTGTCTCAATGGGAGCGACATCATGAAAAAAGGAATGCTGAGCGCGGCACTGGCCGCCGTTTTGACCGCAGCCGCCACTGGCGCGCTGGCACAGGAAGCGGCCGCACCGCCGCCCGCTTCAGCCCCCGCGCACGGCGAGCCGCATCACGGCGACGGGCCATCTTTCCCGCATGGGCCAATGGGTCCGGGTTTCGCGGTAGTCAACGATCTGGAACAGTTGCGCCGCCTGTATGCGATGAGCGGGCGTGAAGGCGAGATCGTCGCCGTGTATCACGAGGTGTTGAGCAAGACGCAAGATCCGATGCTGCGTCACTACGTGTACGACTCGTTGGCCCGCGAGCAATTGAAGCCGGCCAATCCTGACCAGGCGATTGCGACGCTGCGCACCAGTCTGTCGGAAGATCTCGTTGCGACGAACAGGCAGCCGCATGGCATGCCGGCAGAGGTGCAACCGGCTGCTCAGCAATAAAGCGCGGACTCGATTATCACGCAGTCGAACGGCCGGTAATTCCAACCCAAAGCAAGGGACACGGCAATTCGTCCCGATAGAAAATCGGTTGGAAGCGCTTCCGTCGAAAAGCAGCGCAGCCGATCGGCGCGCTGCGTTAGCTGTCGCACATTGCCGCCTCACTGCCCACTTTTCATCTTCCCTCAGGTGATTAGGATGAGAGCACCGTAACGCTAGTGCCTGGTGAACAATGCGCTATCCGCTCAATATGGCCGTCGCCGCCATTCTTCTTGTCTTCGTTCTTTGCTGCATCGTCAAACTTGCCTTGAGTTGACACTCTGCCGTCGCATTCACCCCATGCCAAACCTGCCCCACGGCTGCATGTTTCGCCGTGACATTGCGCGAAATAATTGTTGAATGGAGTTCGGGAAGTGACTCGCCCATACTTCGTTTCGCTGCCGGTGCGTACGAAAAAAGACGCATGAGATCAAGGGTGCTTTGCGTGAAAACGCGTGTGCGAATGCAACCCCGATGATCAACGATCCCACGGTTGCCCGATCATCGGAAGATGCATTCGAAGCTAACGGCACCGCGTGCCGACGACAGGATGAACATGTTCACTTCAGTGAGTTTCCTCAAAAAGAATGCCGCCCGTTTTGCATGCGTTGCGATGGTCTGCGGTAGCGCGCTCCTGACCGGTTGCGCCGGCGGCAGCATCAACAACGCGACCCAGACCAGCGCACAGCCGCAAGTGCGTCCGGACAATATTTATGTCTACACCTTCGACTCCAATCCGGATCAGGTGAAACTGGACAACGGCGGCATACTGAAGAAATTGAAGGCGCAACTCGACGGTTCGTCCGCCGCGGAAAAACAATCAGCCGATGCGATCGCCGTGCGTGAGCAGGTGGCTAACGAAATCGTGCATCAATTGCAATCGATGGGGTTGCGCGCGATTCGTTCGGACATCCCCGCCCCGGCCGACCAGAACGTCCTGCTCGTGCAAGGCAGCTTCGACACGATCGACGCGGGCAATCGCCGCCGCCGCGTGCTGATTGGACTCGGCGCCGGCAAGAGCGAGGTAAGCAGCTCCGTGCAGATTCTCTACAAGCCGGCTGGCGGCACCGCGCGGCTGGTGCAAAGTTTCAATGCCACCGGCGACAGCGGCAAAGCACCTGGCATGGTCGAAACAGCCGGCGTGGGTGCAGCCGCCGGAAGCATCGCGACTTCGGCTGCTGTGGGCGGCAGCTTGCACGCTGTCTCCGAAACCAAGAAGGCTGGCGTTTCAGCGGACGCAAAACGCCTCGCCGACGCGGTGGCAAAACAGGTGGCGCAGATCGGTGTCAGCGGCGGCTGGCTCTCGACGGAGCACGTCAAAGGATAAGCAATCCGCAGCAGGGCTGAACGACAAAAAGCGCGTAGCAGAGTGAATGAAATTCACACCCTGCCACGCGCTTTTTACGCGCTTTTTACGCGCTTTTTACGTTTTCAGAGCCTTCGCTTAGCGTACGCGTCCCGCAACGTTCAGGCGACAGCGTAACGTTCGAGCCAATGCGCGTACGGTGCCGGCAGCGTCCACGAAGGACGTTCGATACCCAGCTTGCGCGCCGCATGGTACGGCCAGTGCGGATCGGCCAGATGCGCGCGGCCGACCATCACCAGGTCCAGTTGCTCGTTCTTGATGGAGCGGTCCGCCAGTTCCGGCGTATCGATGCCCCACGCGGACGAAACGGCGATACCGGCTTCGCGGCGCACACGCTCTGCGATCGGCGCGAGGAACGCCGGCGCCCATGGAATACGTGCGGCAGGCGTGGAGAAGCCCACGCTGACGCTCAACATATCCAGCCCTTCGCGCTTGAAATTCTTCGCGAGCTCGATCGATTCGGCGAGTGTTTCCTCGTCGCGTCCGTCGTACTCGATCACGCCGAAACGCGCCGTCAACGGCAGATGCTCAGGCCACACCTTGCGCACAGCGGCCAGGGTTTCCAGCAGGAAGCGGCTGCGGTTTTCGAGGCTGCCGCCGTACGCGTCATCGCGTTGATTGGAGTGCGTCGAGAAAAAGCTCTGGCCGAGGTAGCCGTGTGCGAAGTGCAGTTCGAGCCATTCAAAACCCGCATCACGGGCCCGCTTGGCAGCGGCGACGAAGTCTTCGCGCACGCGGGCGATGTCGTCAAGCGTCATCGCTTTCGGTACTTTCGGCAGCCCGCCGCCGAAGGCGATCGCCGACGGTGCGATGGTCTGCCAGCCGCGGGAGTC
Source organism: Paraburkholderia sp. SECH2 (assembly GCF_030464795.1). NCBI lineage: Bacteria > Pseudomonadati > Pseudomonadota > Betaproteobacteria > Burkholderiales > Burkholderiaceae > Paraburkholderia > Paraburkholderia sp. SECH2. The sequence continues at coordinate 24,809 of NZ_JALPRH010000025.1, read as the reverse complement.
GCTTTCTGCGATGTGGTCGTCGCCTTCCCACGGGCGGTTGGCGCTGGCTTTACGGCCCGCGTGACCGATCTGGATGCCCGGCACGGCGCCCGCAGCCTTGATCGACGCAACGACCGGCGCGAAAGCCTGCGCCTGCTCGTCGGTCCAGATGCCCGCGCAGCCCGGCGTGATACGGCCCTCGGGCGACACCGCCGTCGCCTCGACGATCACCAGCCCCGCACCGCCGCGCGCCAGACCGGCGAGGTGGACGCGGTGCCAGTCGTTGATCAGGCCGTCTTCGGCGGTGTACTGGCACATCGGCGGAATGGCGATCCGGTTGCGCAAGGAAACGTCCTTGAGCTTGTAGGGCTGAAATAATGCTGACATCGGGCTAAACTCCTGTGAACATGCTTGTACGGTAGTTCGACAAACATCGAACTATGGAGTATGGCAGAAACCTTTATCATCTGCACAATGCGCACCTATACCCATCCTGCCGCCGAGGATTTCACGCTCGGACGGCTCTTTCATGCTCTTAGCGACCCCGTGCGCCTCGAGATCGTCCGTCAGCTTTCAACGGTCGACGAGGCCACCTGCGGCGACCTTGACGGCGGCCGCCCCAAGTCGAGCGTCTCCCATCACTTCCGGATCCTGCGTGAGGCGGGACTGGTGCGCACGCGCGTTGCCGGCACCGTGCATCAGAATTCGCTGAGGCGTGACGAGTTGGATGCCCGCTTTCCGGGCTTGATGGAGGCGATCATCAAACAGATCGCTAATGAACCGGCGTTGAGCGAACCGGCTTGATGGCCGGTTGAAAATCGGCTGAAGATCGATACAAGCGCAACAAGCGCGGCGCTACGAGAACCACACTGCGAAGCGTGTGCCTGACATCAGACTGCTCACGGTCAGGCGCCATTCGTGAGCCGTCGCGATCTCCTTGCAGATCGCGAGACCGAGTCCGGCGCCGTCATGCCGTGCATCCGGCGCGCGCCAGAACCGCTTGAAGAGAAACGGCAGATACTCCTGCCTGATGCCCGGTCCTTCGTCCTGAACCTGCACCGAGACGGCATCGACGATCAGCACGACCGAGCTATGTGCCGGCGAGGCGTTGATCGCGTTTTCAACGATGTTCTTGAGCAGAATGAACAACGCGCTTCGATCCGCCCAGATCGACGGCGACGCGACCGTGGTTTCGAGCCGGAGCGTCACGTGCTTGCGGTCGGCCTTGCGCGCAAGATAAGCCACAACGTCCTGCACCACGTCGACGATATTCACCTCGCCGAAACTGAAATTCTGCGACTCGCTAACTTCGGCGAGATGCAGCAGTTGCCGAACCTGACGCGCCATCAGATCGATTTCGCGAAACAGCAATTCCTTGTCGTTGATCCCTGGCTGCAGTTCGATCTGGCCGCGGATCAAGGTGAGCGGCGTCTGCAATTCATGCGCGGCTGACGCGAGAAACTGCTGCTGCACGGCGAAGCCGTTTTCGAGTCGGTCGAGCGCTTCATTGAAGGCATGGATCAACGGCTTGATTTCACTCGGAACGCCCTCGACGGAGAGCCGCGTCGTGAGGTTACGCGGCGTAATCCGCGCAGCCGCGCGCGACGCCTCTCTGAGCGGCTTGAGCACCCGATGCACGGTAAATGGGAAAGTCAGGCCAAAAATGATCGTGGCCACGACAATGATCGTCTTGATGATCGCCGGCATCGGCCTGACCTTGGCGTCGATAAGCGCGTCGACGAAGCGCTCCGACGTTGCGGTCTGGGTATAGAAAACTGCCGGGCCGCGCACAACCCGCAGCGTCAGGACTTCGAATGGCTTCGCCCCTATCTCCGCCCGCCGAACATTGCCAACGGCCCTGGACAGATCACCCGCAATCCATGCTTCACTCCCCTGGGCACCTTCCGACGCCAGCAACACGTTGCCGCGTTCGTCGAGTACCCGGTACTTCAGTTCAGTCGGCGCAACCTCGAAAAGCCAGGCCTTCTGCGAAGGAAGCGCCACGGAAACCAGACGGCCGGCACCGTCGAACCGGAGTCCACTGGTAATCGCCGTGGCGCTTTCCATTTCCTCGTGCAACCCGAGCATCTGCTGAGGGAAGTGACTGAACGCATAGGTAGCGGCCGTCGCCAGCACGGTCAGGCTGATCGCGAGAGCAACAATGCTGGTCACCCAAAGCCGCGCGGACAAACTGCGAATCCAGTGTTTGAGCATGGTGAGCAATGGGCCGTTGATTTAGTGCTGCGCGGTGGAGCCGGCCGCAACCTGAAGCGCGAAGCCCGCGCCGCGAATATTGGCGAGCCGTGTCGTCGCGCCGAGCGTGGTCAGCTTTTTACGCAGGCGATGCAGCGTGACTTCGAGCGCATTGGGCGTGACGGCTTCGCCGAGTCCCCATGCGGCATGTTCGAGCGCCGCGTGCCGGACGGTGGCGCCCGCCGCCTTCACGAGGCACAGCACGATCTGCAACTCGGCAGGCGCCAGCAGAACAGACTGCGCGCCGCAGCGCATGGCGCGTTGCTGCGGATCGACCGTGACGTCGCCGAACGAAATCACCAGATCCGTCAGCGCTACCGGCCGGCGCATCAGCGTACGCACCCGCGCGACCAGTTCACTCATGGCGAAGGGCTTGGTCACGTAGTCGTCCGCACCGTTTTCCAATCCGTCGACGCGGTCATGCAGCGCGTCGCGCGCGGTCAGCATGAGCGAGGGCGTCATCTGCCCTGCCGTGCGCAACGTCCGCAGAAAAGTCAGGCCGTCGCCATCCGGCAACCCGCGATCGATGATGAGCACCGCATAGTCGGCACGGCTCACACCATAATGCGCCTCCGAAATGGTGCCGAACACATCGGTCTCGATGCCTGCAGCGGAAAGCGCCTGACGGATCATGCCGGCCAGGCGCTCGTGGTCTTCGATCAGTGCGACACGCGACATGCGGTGGTGCTCAGTTGAATTCGTAAAGGTAGCCGACCCTGGCTTGCGGAATATAGCGTTTGCCCACCAGCGGACTGTCGGTGATGCCGCTGCCCAGGTGCGCGACGCCGACGTCGAGAATCAGGATCTGATGACGCGTGAACTTGTAGTCGATACGCGTTCCGACCGAGATGTCGTAGGTCGCCTTGCCGGCATATTCCGGGCGCCCGGCGCGCGCTTCGGACGAGCGTACGCCGTAATAGTAATCGACATATTTGCTGCTCAACCAATCCACGCCGGCGTGCGGTTCGAACTCGAATTTGCCGTACTCGAAGGTCTTGCTGAAATCGATCGTGGCTTTCTGGCCCTTGTTGCCGCCCTCCAGAAAATCGCCCGAGAGTGTGCCGTATGCGGTGTGCCATGCAAGCGCCGGGCCGTACCAGAACGCGCCGTTGCGGTTCTGCATGCCGCTCAGGATCGGTGCATCCGACGCCTTGTAGCCGTCGCCGATGGCGTATTGTCCGCGCAAGGCGAGGCTCACGTTGCTCCACTTGCCGATCTTCAGATCGACAGCCGTGCCAAATGCATGCACCCATTTGTTGTCGAACGAAATCAGCGGAATCGGTGTGTATTTCGTGCCGTAGCCTTTGTAAGGCGCCTGCTCGATGCCCGCGCCCACGCCCAGACCCCAATGCGTCACGTTGGTGGAATTGTTCAGCACGGTGAAACCTGTGTCGTCCGCCGTGGGCGGCTCCGGACTCTGGCCGTCGGCCCAGGCCGTGCCCGAATACGCCCAGAATGATGCGAACGATGCGATAGCCAGTAACAGCCTGCGCTCACGGCGAAGAGTTTTTTTCACGTCGAGTCCTGAGTTGATGGATGAGGCGGCATCGACTCTAGAACCACTGGACTTACTCGTTACTTACTCGAAGCGGTGGGAACGGACGTATTGGGTTGCAGCACACGGGATAGGGAACGATCGCGGCAGCACATGCCTCAGAAAAGCCCGCCGGCCGTAAGTATCAGGTAAGTCATGCGAGTTCAGCATCGAGACCGCTATCCGATTGCGGGATCTCACTCGATGAAACTCACCACTACGACCGCACTGCGCGCAAACGCCGTGCTCCTCTGCCTCTCGACGTGCGTCGCCATCATACCGAGCCTGACCCTTTCGGTGCTGTTCGGCCTGTTCGACGACAACCCGCCCTCGCTGCCCTACCACGGGGCCACGATCGCACTCGCACTGCTCGTCATGTTTTCGTTGCGATGGGGCGCACGCCGCGCGTTCGATGCGGCTTTAGCGGCACACCAGGTCAGATTGCTCGACGAGCCCGCCGACCAGGCATCGATCGACGCGTACTGCGCGCGTGCGTGGCTCGTCCAGTTACATGTGGAACTGCAGGGGCGTCACTGCACCGATTGATTGATCTGGGACTGCGCCGGGCGAGCGATGGCGCCGCGGCAGCCCTCAATCACTTACGCGCCGCCCTTCTCCATCGCACGCCGGTACGCGGGGCGCGCCTCGATGCGATCGACAAACGCAGTGATATTCGGGAACGCGTCGCGTCCGCAAAACTTGAGGCACGTTTGCGCGACGAACGAGAGCTGGATATCGACACCCGTCAATTCATCGCCCATCAGGTAATCGCGGCCGGCCAATTCCTGATTCAGAAAACCGAGGTGATTCTGCAACTCACTTTCGATTCTCGGTTGCAACGGAGCCGCACCTTCGCCAAGACGCGCCGTGTACACCTTCAGCATCAGCGGCAGCATGGCCGAGCCTTCGGCATAGTGCAGAAACTGCGCGTAACGATCGTACTCGTCGGTTCCGTATGCAGGGGCGAGGCGGCCGTTGCCATGGCGGCGAATCAGATAGTCTACGATCGCACCCGACTCGAAAATCACTTTCTCGCCGTCGCGAATCACAGGGGCCTTGCCCAGCGGATGGATCGCCATCAGTTCCGGCGGAGCGAGACGGGTCTGCGGATTCCGCTGGTATTGAACGAGCGTGTAGTCGAGGCCGAGTTCTTCCAGCAACCAGGTAATGCGGCGCGAACGGGATTCGTTGAGGTGATGGACTTCGATCATGGAGTGGGTTGTTGAGTCGGTGAGAGAAAGCGCGGACAACGCCTGCCCCGAAACCGTTCGACGATTCACGTGGGCAGGCATTGGAAGGATCTTGCGAACGGGCATCAGCGTGACACTGCACGGCATAAACTTGTGCGTCGATGCAGCAACACGCCTCTGCTCGTTAGAACCGCAACAGCACTTTGCCCTTGCGAGCGCTCTTCCCGCTCTCCGCTGCAGCTTGCGCCACGTTCTCGACGTCGAAGACGGCTTCCACCGGCAGCTTCAGTTCACCCGACGCAGCGAGCCTCAGCAATTCGCCGATCATTCGCGCTTTATCCGCCCCCGAAGTGACCTCGAAAATCTTGCTCGCCCAGAAACCCTTGACGGTCGCCTGTTTGAAGATCGCATCGCCGGAACTGAGGCGCATCGGTTCATTGGACATCGCGCCGAACGACACCAAAGTGCCGTTTTCGCCAAGCAGACCGAAGATGTCACCGCTGGCGTCGCCGCCCACCGAATCGACACCCGCCATAATCGGTGCATCGCCGACGATCTCGCGAACCCGCTTCTTCCAGCCGTCGCTTTCGGTCGACACTGCATTGCCGATGCCGACCTCCGCCAATTCCGCAATGCCCGCCTCACGCCTGACCAGATTGACCCCATTGATGCCACGCGCGTTGGCGAGCATCGCCAGAGTCTTACCGACCGCACCGTTCGCCGTGTTCTGGATGAACCACTGACCGGGTTCGAGGTGCAGATATTCGAGCAACATGACCGCGCTCAACGGCATGGCGATCAGTTGGCAACCTACTTCGTCGCTGATCGCGTCAGGCAGCGGGACCACCGCTGCCGCCGGGGCCAGAACGTAATCGGCCCAGCCCTCGTAGATGCCGGCCACCACCACGCGTTGACCGGGCTTCAGGTGTTCGACACCTTCGCCGATCGAGTCGATCACGCCGGCGACTTCCGTGCCGCCCACGGCCGGCAATTTCGGCTTGTAGCCGTACTGACCGCGAATCGTCCAGAGGTCGTGATTGTGAATCGGCGACAAGGTCGATTTGATGCGCACCTGGCCCGCGCCGGGATTCGGCGTGGGACGTTCCGCGACCTGCAGTACCTCGGCGGGATTGCCGAAAGAGGAATAGATAACGCTACGCAAAGTCGATCTCCTGGAATGTGCAACGATGAGGGCTCCGTTCTGCGCGGAGTGAGGGGTTCTGCGAGTGCTTGTTTGGGTGCTTCTCTGGGTGCTTCTGCAAATGGTTTTCTGAGTGCTTCGGTTGATGCTGCTGTTCGAAGAACCTAATCAACATCACCGCCTCGGCCGCGACCATGTCATGCGGCGCGCAGGACGCTCTGCGTGACCGCCATGGCTTGCGCCATCGCGCTTCCATCCTGCCGCAGCTTGGTGACGAGCGCCGCGCCGAGCCACATGTGATACAGGAGTTCCGCCGCCTCCCGAGCCCGGATCTCCGGCGAAAGCGAGCCGTCTGCCTGGCCTTCTTCGATCACGGAAGCAAGACGCACCATCAGGCGGTCGACGCCGTCGCGCAGCACCACGCGCATCTCATCGGACAGGTCGCCGACTTCCGCGCTCAGCTTCACCACCAGGCACTTTTCGTCGCCGTCCTGATCCAGTTGCTCCTGCTGCCAGGCAGCCCAGTAGCTCAGCAGCTTGTCACGACCGTTGACGCCCGGCCGACCGAACAGCTCGTCGAGACGCACCGCGTAGTCGGCAACGTATTGCTGCAGCAACTCGCTGCCGAACGATTCCTTCGAGCCGAAGTAGTGATAGAACGAGCCCTTCGGGATCTCGGCAGTCGTCAGAATCTCGTTCAACCCGACCGCGACAAAGCCCTTGCGCGCGATCAGCGCGCGCCCGGCGTCGAGGATGTGGCGGCGAATGTGGGGGTGGCTAGCTCTCATAGGAACCGGATTATGGCCTCAATTAGACCAGTCGTCTAGAGCGCAAAATGTGTGACTCGTTCGTGTCCGCTTTGCGGGACGGACACACTGCTGTCATGGCCACGCCATAACAACGCGTCACGCTGGGCATGAGCTGTTCCGTCCTCACCCAGGAGACATGCCATGTTGACCGCCCGCGTTGGAATCGTATCGCAATCCGCCGCCGTACCTTACACCGATGTCGTCCGTGTCGCGCAGGCACTCAACCTGCAGATCAGCCGCGATCTCGCCCCGATCTGGAACGTGTCGGGCACGGTCGTCGCGCTCGAGTCCACTGACCATCTCGATCCAGGCGTCTGGCCGGTTTACGTAGTGGACGAGGTTCAAGCGGGGGCCGCCGGCTTTCACCTGACCGAACACAACCAGCCGTTCGCGGTTGTCCTGGCCGGCAATACGTGGTCGCTATCGGCGAGTCACGAGATACTTGAAATGCTGGTCGATCCGGGCGGCAACCGCCTCACCGCGGCCAATGCGGTGACGATCATCGACAACGAAGTGCAGGACGGTGACGGCAAGGTCGAATACCTGGTCGAGATTTGCGATCCGCCCGAAGACGCAACCTGCGCCTATCTGATCGACGACGTGCTGGTCTCGGACTTCTACACGCCCAATTATTTCGACCCTGCCGGCACGTCGGGCGCACGCTACAGTTTCAGTGGCAAGATCACGCGGCCCCGTCAGGTGCTGCCTAATGGCTATCTCACCTGGTTCAACCCGCAGCACAACAAGTTGCAGCAGGTCAGGCATTTCGGCGCGCCCGAAATTATCGATCTCGCATCCGGGCAACCCGGTGGCGGATCGCTGACGGGGGGACGGTCGTTGCGCAGCTTCGTCGACGGCCTCACACAGTTGCCCCAGCCGCTCTCGCAATTGAAAGCCAGCGCACCGGCGGTGGAACGGCGGGACGCGCGCCGCATGATATTCGCCAGTGCGTTGCCAACCGGCGCGGCTCTTTTCTCGGCGGCGCTCGCTCGCCTCAAGACGGACCCTGCCGACACCACCGTTTCTGCGCGGGAAACCCCAGCGATCAACATCCGGACCATGCTCGACACGCACGCCGAGTCGTTCCGGCAAGAGGGCGTGCTGTCCGTGCGTAGCGGCTTGCAATGGGCGACGCCTGGGCGCGCTGTGATGCGTGCCATTGTCGTCACCGTGTCGGCGGACAAGCTTACAGCGCTACAAGCCGCACTGCCGAAGCAGATCGACGGCGTACCCGTCGATGTACGCGCAGCCGACACCATGGAATCGATGCAGACGCTAGATCCGTCGCGATATTGCGCACTAGCTGAAGCCCGCCATGAACTGCGGCAACCCGATTTCGCGGACCAGGTGTTCTTCGATAGACAAGGCAACGCACTCGCGAGTCCGCCTGCGCCGCTCCAGGCGTTCGTCGCTGCCCGCGCGCGCAAGGTGGAGATTCCGTACACACCGGCGCCCGATGCGAATCTCGATGCGGTGACGGAGCAGGTCTCCCTGGTCCTGCACGCGAGTCCCGATGCCGGATGGGCGGAGCTATCGAATTTCATCGCCGGCGTTCGCGAAGAACTGGTGGTGGGAATGTACGACTTCACGTCCGAGCACATTCTTACCGCAGTCGAGTCCGCGTTTGCCGGGGACCAGAAGCTGACGCTCACGCTCGATCATCCCGCGAAGAATCCCACCGCCGACCAGACCGACGAGCAAACCCAGACCGATCTATCGAAGAAGCTCGGCGAACGCTTCGCCGGCACATGGGCGCTCACCAATGCCGACCCGAAGGCACCTGTCTGGATCTATCCAAACGCGTATCACATTAAGGTCGCTGTGCGCGAAGACGATACCTTCTGGCTCTCCTCGGGCAACTGGAACAACAGCAATCAGCCGGAGATCGATCTGTCGGACGTGGCAGCCGCGCGCAAGCTCGCCGAGAAAAGCGATCGCGACTGGCATGTGATTGTCACGAGCAAGGCGTTGGCCAGCACGTTCCGCGCATTCCTGCAGCACGACTATGCGGTCTCCCACGACGCGATAACTGATGCCAAGGCACAGGGGCTGGATATTCCGGGAGCCGGAAACGCCGCTCTCGACGTTCCGATCGAAGCGTTTGCAGCCGGCAAAGCCCCGCGCCAGTTCTTCGCGCCCAGAACGTTGAGCGATACCGTACAAATCCAGCCGCTACTCACGCCCGATAACTATCAGCCGCATGTTCAGGCGCTCATCGAGTCCACCCAGCAGCGCTTCTACATGCAGACCCAATATATCCATCCGAGCGGACGCCCGGACGATGCACAACATGATGCGTTGATTGCGGCGGTGAAGGCGCTCATCGACCGCAAACTCGACGTGCGTCTCATCACCAGTCAGTTTCAGAACGACGCATGGGTCGAAAAGCTGGTCGCGGCGGGCGTCCCGTCGTCGGTGCTGCGCCGGCAGGCGAACGTTCACAACAAGGGAATCGTGGTCGATGGAAATGTCGTCATGGTCAGCAGCCAGAACTGGTCGGCGGACGGCACGCTGCGCAATCGCGATGCGGGCCTGATCATTCATAGCGCCGATGCCGCGGCTTACTTCGAGCAGATTTTCCTGCACGACTGGAATTATCTGGCTTCGCCGGTGGGGAGCTGAGGAGACTGGCGACGCACGCCTATGCGGTTCTGGAAACCGGCTCTGTAAAACGGAGGCGGCACAACGTGCCAGGCGGATTCGGTGGCAAGCTGCTGGCGATTCGACGTAATTTGTCCGTCACCTACCAACAATTTGGCGATGGCATGATGATGCTTCGTACCCGCCCCTGCGGCTCGAGAACTTGCAGCCGGATGTGCTGCAGTCCGACACCGCCCGGGCGGGCACGCTTTCTTCTAAACCCTGCATCGGCAGGGTTTAACCCTTCGCGGGACGCCCCGTCTTCACCGTCTCGAGCGACGACACCGCGGCAAGCAGGCGCTGCGGCGAAGCCGACTCCAGCATCATCAGGCCTGCTCGCAACAACTCGCTCTTCTTCACCGGCACGCCAGCGTCGAGACACTTCTGCTTGAGCGACGCGATCATGTCGTAGTCCGATTTCGGCATCGTGAAGCTGTCGCGCACGACTTTTTCTTTCTTCGGCTGCTTGGCTTTCTTGGCTTCCGGAGCGCTGGCAGGCGCGGCTTCCGCAGTTGCGGAGCGCTTCGGCTTGGCTGCTTTCCTGGTGGTTTGCGCCGCTTCCGCAGTTGCCGCGGGCTTGGTTTTAGCTGCTTTCTCGACGACAGGCTTTGCTTCCGCCGCTGCCGAGGACTTCGCTTTAGCCGCCTTCTTGACGACAGGGGCCGCTTCCGCAGTTGCCGAGCGCTTTGCTTTGGCCGGCTTCTTGACAGCGGGCTTCGCTTCCGCAGTCGCCGCGCGTTTCACCTTTTTGACTGCTTTCTTGACGACAGGCGTTGCTTCCGCGGCGGCCGCGCGCTTCGCTTTGGGCGCCTTTTCGACGGCAGGCGCCGCTTGCGCCGGCTGCTCCGCCGCGACTACCGGCTCGGCGCCATCTACTGCGTGCCTGGACGAACTCTTGGGGAAGTGGAACGCCTTCTTGGTGTGCTCTTTCGTAACGGGTGTTGTCATGTGGTCTCTCCGTGTTGATAACCGTATAAACAGTATATACCGTTTATTTTGCTATCGAACATGGAGCGCCATAGGCTGCCGGTTCGGCAATCGACTTGCATACGGTGGGAAATACCGCTGGTAACCGCGGCGCGGTGCTGTCATGCAACACGCCGCGATCAAGGCGGGACGGCTTACTTCAGACGCGCTTGCAATTCGTTGGCAAGCTGTCTCGTTGCAGCCTTGGTCGGCGCGTCGTTGGCGAGCGCGTTGAGCAAGCCAAAGTCGTGGATCGTGCCGTTGTAGCGAACCGTCGTGACTTCGTCGCCCGCTGTATCGAGCTTGCGACCATAGGCCTCGCCTTCATCGCGCAGTACGTCGAATTGCGCGACCTGGATGAGCGCCGGCGGCAGACCCTTCAACTGCTCCACTGACGCGCGCAGCGGCGACGCGTAGATCTCATTGCGCTGCTTCGGATCCTTGGTGTACGCGTCCCAGAACCACTTCATCATCGGCCGGGTCAGGAAGTGGCCTTCCGGATAGGCGTTGTACGAGCCGTCGCTGAAATTGTTGTCCGTCACGGGCCACATCAGGCCTTGAAAGCGGATTGCAGGGCCCTGCTTGTTCTTCGCCATCAGGGATACAACCGCGGCCATGTTGCCGCCGACGCTGTTGCCCACTACTGCAAGGCGGCTGCCGTCCACACCGATTTCATTGCCATGTTCCGCGACCCATTTGGTGGCCGCGTACGCCTGATTGATCGCTACCGGGTAACGCGCTTCGGGCGACGGCGTGTAATTGACAAACACCGCCACAGCCCCGGATTGCACGACGAGGTCGCGCACCAGCCTCTCGTGCGTCTGGAAGTCCCCAAGGATCCAACCGCCGCCGTGGAAGAACATGAACACCGGCAACGTGCCCGTTGCGCCTTGCGGCCGTACGATCGTGATCGGCACGCTGATGCCGTCCTGCTCGATGGTCTTGTTCGACACATCGATGCCGGAAAGATCAACTTTCACACTGTTCTGCGCACCGACCAGCACCTGACGCGCCTGCGCTGGTGTCAACGTGTTGATTGCCGGTCCTGTGCCGCTGTTCAACGCATGCAGGAACTGGCTGGTCACCAGATCGGGCGAGGCGGGTGTTGCCGGGCTTGCGGCAACGGCGAGGGTCGCGCTGATTGCAAGTACAGTGGCCAGCAGCAAAGGCTTGAGGGTCTTCATGATGTTTTCCAGGTTCGTGACGGTGAGAGGCTGAGGCTTAGACGATCGTCAGGGTGACGTCGATGTTGCCGCGGGTCGCGTTCGAGTACGGGCAAACGACGTGCGCCTTGTCGACCAGCGTTTGTGCCGCATCGCGCGGCATGCCGGGCAGCGAGATCTTCAGTTCCACTTCAATGCCAAAGCCATTCGGGATCTGGCCGATGCCGACGCTGCCATCAATCGAGACGTCCGCGGGGATGGCGATCTTGTCGCGGGCGGCGACGAATTTCATCGCGCCGAGGAAACAGGCGCTATAGCCGGCCGCGAAGAGCTGTTCCGGATTGGCGCCCTCGCCGCCCGCACCGCCCAGTTCTTTCGGCGTGGTCAGCTTGAAATCGAGGTTGCCTGCGGGCACCACGGCGCGGCCATCGCGGCCACCGGTGGCATGAGCGTGGGCACGGTAGAGGACTTTTTCGAGTGACATGGTGAGGCTCCTTACAAGAGTGAGTGACTGGACTTGCTATCTACTACTAGATAGATTCATCCGCAAAAAATTAAACAGACAAACCAGGCTTTTCCTGGCTACTTCATATTCCCCGCTTTATTCCCCATCCATCTATCTACTTGAAGATAGATAAGTGGGTCAAACAAAGAGGCGGCGTACCGCCTCATACCTGATTACCTGACTATCGCGGTGTGAGCTTCACTTCGCGATCCGCACCGTTGCCTCGACGTCTTCGAGCCGGGCCTTGGTGTGAAACAGACGGCTTGCGAGCACACTGCCCTGAAAAGCCGCGTACAACGCCCGCGCCGCGTTTTCCGGTTTGCCGTTCACCGCCAGCGTCCCTTCCTGCACGCCTTGCGCGAGAACCTTGGCGAGCCAGTTTTCGTTCGCTTTAAAAAACGCCTGCACGGCTTGGCGGATGTTGTCGGGCAGTGATTCGATGTCTGCAGCCAGCATGCCGCACAGGCAGATCTGATTGCCATCACCGAGAGTCCTGCCGAACAGCTTCGCGTACTTGCTCAGCTTTGTGTCCGCTGCCAATGAAGCGTTAATGCCATGGAGCGCGCCCAATACCTCGTTGCTGTACGCGTTCACCGCCTCCAGAACCAGATCGTCTTTCGACGGAAAGTAGTAATGGATGCTCGAGGTCTTGACGCCGACCAGACTGGACAGATCACGGTAACTGAACCCGTTGTAACCACGCAGCATGATGAGCGTGATTGCGTGGTCGAGGATCTGTTCGCGCACTGTCGTTGTCGGTTCCATGGACTGAACTTTATCTACTCGTAGATAGACTGTCAAGCGACTTCGCACTTTTTTCAGTCGATGCGACGTGGTTATCAGACATGAAGGCAGAGCCGCTGTGGCATAGACTGTTTTCTGTCGCCGGCTCAACCGTTGCCTATCCTGCGAAGCACCGTGGGAGACAGAGCCCGCCACCGGCGCCGCCGGTGGCGTCGAAAACGGCATTCCGTCCATCCTTTGTTCCAGTTGGTCGACGAGATCTCATCATGGAATATATCGAAAGCCTACGCATTTTCCGGTCGGTGGTCGAACTGAAGAGTTTCACCCGCGCGGCGGATATTCATGGGCTGGCCCGGCCGGCAGTGTCGCGGGCAATCGCGGGGCTGGAAGAGAGGATCGGATGCCGGCTGTTAAACCGGACGACCCGGCAGGTCTCACTCACCGAAGCCGCGGAACGATTCTACGAAGGCTGCGTGCGTATCCTGGACGACCTGGATGTACTCGAAGCGGACGTGGCCAACCAGACACGCGAAGCGGGTGGTGTCTTACGCCTCGTCGCTCATACGACGGCGACGGTAAGCCGGCTGGTTCCCCTGATCGCCGGATTCAAGCGGGCCCATCCGAAGGTCACGCTCGACGTGACGCTGACTGAACGGCCCGTCGACCTGGTCGGCGACGGGTTCGACCTTGGCCTCATTCTTCCGTACATGCTGACGAGCGAAACGACGGTCGTGCGTCTGCTCGAACGCATTCCGGTTGTCATCGTCGCGACGCCGCAGTATCTGCAGGCGTCGTCAACGCCGGGAGATCCGTCGGAACTGGCCAGCCACCTTTTCGTGCCGATGTCGCCGTCCATTCGTCGCCCCGCCATCGGCTTCCGGCTTGGCGAGGACGAGCTGAGCGTTCCGCTTCGTTTCGATGTTTCGTCGAACAGCCCCGCCTTCAACCTGGAAATGGTGCTGCAGGGTTTCGGAATCGGTGTCGTGCCGGCGGCCCTTGTAGAGAACGAATTGGCCTCGGGAAAGCTCGTCCAGTTGCTCACCGGTTCGCAGCTTGTCGACGACAGCGTCGAAATCCAGCTCGCTTATAGCAACCGGACCCTGCTGCCTGCCAAAGTGCGTGCGTTTATTGACTATGCGGCTGCCTTCTTCGAAACGCTGGCGACATCGCGCTAATTCAGCGCCGACGAAAACAACCGGCGAAGCGCGCCGGAAGAATAAAAGGGCGGGATGAGTCGATTGGTGCACGAAACGACAACAAACTGATAATCCGGCCAGCATCGCTTCCAGACGGGGGCCGCATTACTCTGTGCGTATGCACTCAAACGATCTTCCGGACGACGACTGCTTTGCTCTTCGTCAAGCCTCCCGACATATTTCGAAGCTTTACGAGCGTCATTTGTCTGAGGCCGGCATCACGCCCACGCAGTTCAGCGTCCTCAGAACACTGAGTCGTTGTACGAATCTGACGATGGCCGAGTTGGCCAAAGCGATGGTGATGGACAGAACGACTCTCGTTCGAGCGCTTAAACCCCTGCTCCGGCGCGGCCTCGTGCTTGCTCCTGCCGAACCGCAAAGCAATCGGCGACTGCGAGTCGTACTCACCCGAAGAGGACTGACGAAGCTCGACGAAGCGGCCGCTCATTGGGCAACAGCGCAGGCCAGCTTCGAACGTAGTTTTGGCCAGCAACAGGCAGCGCATCTGCGAAGTGAACTGTTTCGCATGACGAGCTACCTGTCCGAAAGATAACCACAACGCAACAGACTTATTCACCTCGTAGATCGATACGCAAATATTTGAACGCTATTGTGTGCATATGCACTTTAAGCAATGCAAAGCCATACAACCCAGATCAGCCAAAGGAAAACGGAAACCATCATGAACCACGACCGACCCCAGCTCCGAACGAGCGCATGGGCTGCCACGATAGCCTCGGCGGTGGCGGCGCTTGGCCTCGCCGGATGCGTCAACTACGCCGGCATCAAGAGCGACAAGCAGATTGCCCCGCCCACCCAGTATGAAACGAAGGAGAGCTTGCCTGCCGAGGGCGGACAGTGGCCTGCAATGGATTGGGCCAAGCAGTTCGGCGATGCGCAGTTGCCCAGGCTGATCGACGAGGCACTGGCCGGCAATCCAACGATCGATCAGGCACGTGCACGCATTGAGAAAGCCTCTGCCTCAGTCGGCACGGCCCATTCCGCACTCTATCCAAACGTGACGGGAAGCTATTCATGGACGCGCGAGCGCTATAGCGACAATGGGTCCGCTCCACCGCCGGTCAACGGCACCTGGCAGAGCGAGAACAACGTGCTCGCCAGTGCTTCGTTTGATCTCGACCTGTGGGGCAAGAATCGCGAACGGCTTCGTCAGTCTGTCTCGCAGGAGAAGGTCGCCGAAGCCGAAGCCGAGCAGGTGCGCATCTCTTTGGCCGCGTCGGTGGCCAGCACCTACAACCATCTTGCGCAGCTCTATGCGTTGCGTGATATCGAGGCTCGCGAAGTGAAGAATCGCGAGGATATCGGCCGAATCACGGATGGGCGCGTGGGTGCGGGGCTCGACACCAACGTTGAGCGGCAGACCGCAAACGGCGAAACCGCAACGAGCCGCTCCAGCGTCAGTGACCTCGATGGACAGATCACAACCGTCCGCTACCAATTGGGTGCCCTGCTCGGCGAAGGACCGGATGGCGGCCTCAAGATCGCCAACCCATCGCTTGGAGAGGGCGCCGGCGTCGCGCTTCCCGACAACCTGCCCGCCGACCTGATTTCGCGGCGCCCGGACATCGTTGCGGCCTATTGGCAGGTGGATGGAGCAATCCACGATGTAAAGGAAAAAAAGGCCGAGTTCTTTCCGGACGTCAATCTTTCCGCATCAGCTGCACTGGACGCGTTTGGCTGGGGGCGATTCCTGACGGCTGGAAGCGGCCAACTTCAGGCAGGACCCGCGATTCATCTTCCTATCTTCGACGCTGGTGCGCTGCGCGCCCAACTGAAGGGCCGCTACGCGGACTTCGATTACGACGTCGCGACGTACAACCAGACGTTGATCAGCGCTTTATCCGATGTTGCCACGCAGGTCACGCAGATCCACTCGGCCGACCGTCAACTGGTCGATGCGCAGCAGGCCCTGGATGCACAGACCAAAGCCTACCAACTGGCGCTCGTTCGATACAAGGCTGGCTTGAATCAGCAACTGCAGGTACTGAACGCCGACGACAACCGGCTCGCAGCCGAAACAGCTGTCGTGAACCTCGAAATGAATCGCCGCGGCATGCAAATCGGGCTGATCAAGGCACTAGGCGGCGGATTCGATGCTTCGCAGGCTGGCCTTGCCGCAAACACGGAGACACCGATTCCTGCGCCGTCCGGCAGCACGGCAACTCACTGAACGACCAGATCGGCACTCGGGCGTATCGGCCTGAGCGCGACCATCAAACTTTATTGGAGCTACCCATGAACGCACCTCAGTCATCGTCGGATAAAGAGCCGGAAAAGAAGCCCGGCAAACGCAAACTCCTGCTCTCGCTGCTTGCCGCTTCGCTCGCGATCGCAGGCGCTGCGTATGGCGCTTTCTATTTCGTCGAAGCCCGTCATCACGTGGATACGGACGACGCCTACGTCAACGGCAACGTCGTCCAAATTACGCCGCAGGTCACGGGAACCGTCATCGGGGTCAATGCGGATAACACGCAAATCGTCAGGAAGGGCGAACCGATCGTCCAGATCGATCCCGCGGACGCCAGGATTGCGTTGCAACAGGCCGAGGCGAATCTGGGCCAAACCGTTCGCAGAGTGCATGGCCTGTATGCCGACGACGACAGATACCGCGCCGATATCGCTGAACGCCAATCGGATCTTTCGAAAGCGCAGGACGATCTGAAGCGCCGGCTTGCCACTGGCATGACGGGGGCGGTGTCGGACGAGGAAATCTCACACGCACGTGACGCGGTCCGCTCGGCTCAGGCCTCGCTTGAAGCAGCCCGGCAGCAGCTTGGCGCCAATCGCGCGCTGACGGCCAACACGTCGGTCGAGAAGCATCCGGACGTACTGGCAAGCGCCGCCCACGTTCGCGACGCCTACCTGGCTTATGCGCGCACCACGTTGCCGGCCCCCGTGACCGGATATATCGCACAGCGCTCGGTTCAGGTCGGGCAGCGCGTGTCACCCGGCGCAGCGCTGATGTCGGTAGTGCCGCTGGAACAGGTCTGGGTCGATGCGAACTTCAAGGAATGGCAGCTTCGTCACATCCGGGTTGGCCAGCCTGTTGAGCTGACAGCCGATGTCTACGGCTCCTCCGTCGTTTATCACGGCAAGGTGGCGGGCTTTACGCCGGGCACCGGATCGGCACTGGCGCTGTTGCCTGCGCAGAACGCGACCGGTAACTGGATCAAGGTCGTGCAGCGGCTCCCGGTACGCATCGAGATTCCGCCTGCGGAACTGGAAAAGCATCCGCTGCGTGTGGGTCTTTCTATGAACGTGGATGTCAACGTCAAGGACCCTGCCGGCGCCCAACTCGGTACGCAGTCTACGTCCGCCTATAAGACCGACGTTTTCGCGAAGTACGGCGACGAGGCCGATGCCGCGATCGCACGAATCATCGCCGAAAACGAATGACCGCCGCTCATTGGACCGCGGCACGTGAAAGATGCCGCGCCTTTCTCGCCAGACACAGGACAGCCGTATCACCATGACCACCAACCATCCCAATCACCCGCCGCTGACCGGGGCGACACTCGCTCTGGGTTCCCTGAGCGTTGGTCTCGCGGGCTTCATGACCGTGCTCGATTCGTCGATCGCCAACGTCGCCATTCCAACCATTTCCGGCAACCTCGGCGTATCAGTCGACGAAGGCACGTGGGTCATCACCGTCTTTGCCGCTGCGAATGCAATCGCGATTCCCTTGACTGGCTGGCTGACGCAGAGGCTGGGGCAGGTCCGGCTGTTCGTCGGCTCGATACTGCTGTTCGTGTTCGCATCCTGGCTGTGTGGCATCGCGCCAACCTTGCCGATCCTGCTTCTTGCGCGTGTGTTGCAGGGCGCCGTGGCCGGACCGCTGATTCCAATGTCCCAGGCACTGCTGCTCAGTTCGTGGCCGAAAGCGAAATCTTCACTGGCACTTTCGCTATTCTCAATGATTGTGGTGACCGGGCCGATTGTGGGTCCGGCACTTGGCGGGTGGGTCACGGACAGCTACAGCTGGTCATGGATCTTCTATATCAACATCCCGGTCGGCCTATTCGCTGCCGCGATGGTCTGGCTTCTCTATCGCAAGCGCGATACGCCGGCCAGAAAGCTGCCGATCGACGTTGTCGGGCTGGTGCTGCTGATCGTCTGGGTCGCGTCGCTTCAGGTGATGCTGGACAAGGGCAAAGATCTCGACTGGTTCTCTTCGAACACAATCATCGTTCTGACTATCGTTGCCGCGGTGGGCCTTGCGCTTTTCATTGTCTGGGAGCTAACAGAGAAAAACCCTATCGTCGACCTTACCCTCTTCAAGCAGCGCAACTTTCTTGGAGGCACGGTTTCGATTGCTGTCGCGTATGGCATCTTCTTCGGCACGCTGGTGTTGCTTCCGCAGTGGATGCAGGAGTACCTGGGTTACCGGGCAGTCGATGCGGGACTCGCAACGGCGCCGCTGGGCATTTTCGCGGTGATCGGTGCACCGATCATGGGTAAGATCCTGCCGCGCTCCGATGCGCGCATCATCGGCACATTCGCGTTCATTGGCTTCGCGATCGTCTACTACATGCGCTCGTATTTCTATACGGATCTCAGCGAGGGGTACATCATTCTGCCGACCCTCCTGCAGGGTATTCCGATGGCACTGTTCTTCGCGCCGCTGACCGTGATCATCCTGTCAGGGCAACCGCCCGAAAAAGTGCCAGCCGCTGCCGGCCTGTCCACCTTCGGACGCATGTTCTTTGGCGGCATCGGCACATCGATCGCGGGCGTCGTGTGGAACAACCGGACGATCATGCACCATGAAATCCTGACGCAGCAGTCGAGTCCGACCAACCCGATATTCAATGCGCAAATGAACACCTACCACTCAGCGCTTGGCCTGAGCCAGCAAGCGTCGTATGCGCTGTTCGACCATACGGTGCAGTCGCAGGCGGCCATGTTAGGGCTGAATGACGTGTTCTACGGAGCCGCGCTCATCATGATCATCATTATTCCGCTCATCTGGATCACGAAGCCAGGCAAGGCGGGCGGTTCGAGCGACGCGGCCGCGGCTGCGCATTGAAAGACGGCTGGGTACCGTCGTCCGTACCGGGCACCATCCCACAAACCGTATAGGTACTGTACCGGCGTGGTTCGCTAGAATGCTCCGAGGGTCTTGTCGACCAACCTCGGAGCCACCCATGTCCATGTCCTACCTCAGTCTCAGCGCGCTCCCCGCCGGCATTCTGTTCGCGCTCGTCACCACGATCACGCCTGGTCCGAACAACACGATGTTGCTCGCCTCGGGCGTCAACTTCGGCTTTCGCCGCACGCTGCCGCATCTTTCGGGAATCAGCGCCGGGGTCGTGCTGCTGATGCTGTCGGTTGGGATTGGTCTGGGCGAAGCCTTCGTACACTTCCCCGTGCTGTACACGGTGCTCGAAGTCGCGAGCGTCGCGTACCTGTTGTATCTCGCGTGGAAAATCGGCACGTCGGGTGAATTGAAGGTCAAGAAAGGCGAGCGCCGGCCCATGAAGTTTCATGAAGCCATTGCCTTCCAGTGGGTCAACCCGAAAGCGTGGATGATGGTGCTGACCGCCGCCACCACGATCCACCTTAGCGAGAGCGCCAGCGTGAATGCCATCGCGATGGCGGTGATCTTCTACGTGATCGGCTTTCCGTGCATCTGCCTGTGGGCGGGTTTCGGCACCGCGATGCGCAAAGTGCTGTCGGACCCGAAGCGGCTGCGCATCTTCAATGTGGCGATGGCGCTGCTGCTGGTGCTCTCGCTGTATCCGATCGCGCTCAAGCTGCTAGGCCAGTCCGTTTAAGATCGAGCCCGGCTAGATCGCACCCTGCCCGACTCGCTCGATGAAGCGCCACAACGCGTCGTCGGTCGAGTGCGGCGCGTTGAAGCGGAACCACGCGCTCGGGGCGTCGTCGGGACGGAAATAGGAGCCAGGCGCGAGCCAGATGCCATGCTGGAGCGCGGCGGTCGCCACCTCGCCCGCACGCTCCGCTTCGATCGGCAGGCGAGCCCACAGGAACAGACCGGCTCGCGGCCGGTGAAACAGTTCCAGGCCGAGCGAATCGAGCCTCTCTTCGACGGTCGCATGCGCGAGCTTGAGCCGCTCGTTCACGGCTTCCACGTGACGCGCATAGCGCCCTTCGAGCAACACCTTGTCGACGATCCGCTCGATCGCTTCCGACGAAGTCAGTCCCACCGCCATCTTCGTGCGCGCCAGTTCGCGCAGGACTGCCCGCTCGGCGACCACGTAGCCGCAACGCAACCCCGGCGTCACCGTTTTCGAAAAACCGCCCACGTAGAGCACGCGCTGCAAGCCTTCCATGGCGGCAAACAAAGGCGCGCCCGACGGCGCCAGTTCGCGGCTGACGTCGTCTTCGATCACCCACATGCGTTGACGCTCGGCGATCTGCAACAGACGGAACGCCGCCGACATGCCGAAGGTCGCGCCGGTCGGATTCTGCAGCGTGGTGTTGACGAAAATCGCTTTCGGCTTGTGCTGCGCGACCAGCGCTTCGAGCACGTCCGTATCGACGCCGGCCGGGGTGCGCGGCACGCCATGCACCACCAGCCCCGCCAGCTTGAGAATCTGCAGCAGATTGCAGTAACCGGGATCTTCGACGATCACGGCGTCGCCCGCGCGCAGCAACGTGCGGACGATCAGATCCAGCCCTTGCGTCGCGCCCTGCGTGAGCAGTACGTTGGAGACATCCACAGGCAAACCGCGCCGGTCAAGTTGCTCGGCGATCCGTTCGCGCAGCGGCGCGAAGCCGTATGGATGCCCGTAGTCGCCGAGTCGCGCCGCCGGCACGCGGCTCATTGCACGCAGCGCGTGCTGCAAACCCGTCTCGTTGATCCACTCGTTCGGCAGCCAGCCGCCGCCTGCCTTGATCGGCACCGAGTGATCGGCGAACACGTCCGACAGCAGCCAGGTCGCGGTCAGGCTCGGCGGCTGCCAGTCGGTCGGGGCCGCCCGCGCGGACTGCGCGCGCGCCGCCACTCGATAACCGGAACCGCGCCGCGCTACCACGAGCCCCATCGAAACGAGACGGTTGTAGGCCTCGGTCACCGTGAAAGTACTCAGTTCGTGGCTTTGCGCCAACTGCCGCACTGAGGGCAGCAGCGCGCCGGCACGCAGCGACTGCGCCTCGAT
The DNA here is from genome assembly GCF_030464795.1 of Paraburkholderia sp. SECH2. Taxonomy (NCBI): domain Bacteria; kingdom Pseudomonadati; phylum Pseudomonadota; class Betaproteobacteria; order Burkholderiales; family Burkholderiaceae; genus Paraburkholderia; species Paraburkholderia sp. SECH2. The sequence continues at coordinate 3,547 of NZ_JALPRH010000025.1, read as the reverse complement.
GGCGCGCGCGAAGCCCTGCACGACCTGCTCGACGAGCGTGGGAGCGGCGCGTCGGTCGCGCTCAAGTTGTAGTTCGATCATGGTTCGGACTGAAAGGCCGGTCGCGACGGCCGGCTGCGTTGCCAGAAAGATGGCCCGGAAGGCGCCAGACTTAGCGTGGAATTTAAGCGTCGAATTGCATCATCGCGCGATCGACACAGTTAGCGCAAATCCACCAACACAGTTAGCACCACACTGCGTCAACTGTTTATGCCGCCATTAAACCGCGGACGCTACAGTTTCGCTATCACTTCGAGGAGAAAATCATGACTTCGCGCCCCGTCATCGACGACCTGTCGTCTTTCTGGATGCCCTTCACCGCCAACCGCCAGTTCAAGGCTGCGCCGCGCCTGCTGGAATCGGCCAAGGGTATGTACTACCGCACAACGGACGGGCGTGAAGTGCTCGACGGCTGCGCGGGTCTCTGGTGCGTGAACGCCGGCCACGGCCGCGACGAAATCGTCGCCGCGATCACCGAGCAACTATCCACGCTCGATTTCGCGCCGACCTTCCAGATGGGCCACCCGTTGGCGTTCGAAGCGGCCACCAAAGTCGCCGAACTGATGCCGAACGGCCTCGACCGCATCTTCTTCACGAACTCCGGTTCGGAATCGGTCGACACCGCCCTGAAAATCGCGCTGGCGTATCACCGTTCGCGCGGCGAAGGCCAGCGCACGCGTCTGATCGGCCGCGAGCGCGGCTATCACGGCGTGGGCTTCGGCGGTATTTCGGTCGGCGGCATCGCGCCCAACCGCAAGACGTTCTCCGGCGCGCTGCTGCCGGCGATCGATCATATGCCGCACACGCATAACCTCGAACACAACGCGTTTTCGAAGGGCCAGCCCGCCTGGGGCGCGCATCTCGCCGACGAACTCGAGCGCATCGTCACGTTGCACGACGCATCGACGATCGCCGCCGTGATCGTCGAACCGGTGGCCGGCTCGACGGGTGTGCTGATTCCGCCGCAAGGCTACCTGCAGAAGCTGCGCGAAATTTGCACGAAGCACGGCATCCTGCTGATTTTCGACGAAGTGATTACCGCATTCGGCCGCGTCGGCAAAGCAACGGCAAGCGAATACTTCGGCGTGACGCCGGACCTGATCACGATGGCCAAGGCAATCAACAACGCTGCGATCCCGATGGGCGCAGTGGCTGCGAGCCGCACGATCCACGACACGATCGTCAACGCCGGCGCACAGGGCGCGATCGAACTGTTCCACGGCTACACGTATTCGGCCCACCCGGCTGCGGCCGCGGCCGCCGTCGCGACGCTCGACCTGTATCGCCGCGAAGGCCTGTTCGAGCGCGCGGCAACGATGGCGCCGAAGTTCGAAGCCGCCGCTCACTCGCTGCGCGGCGCGAAGCATGTGAAGGACGTTCGCAACCTCGGCTTGATCGCGGGCGTCGAACTCGAGCCGCGCGACGGTGCGCCGGGCGCGCGTGCTTACGAAGCGTTCGTGAAGTGCTTCGAGGCGGGTGTGCTGGTGCGCTTTACCGGCGACATCCTCGCGTTTTCGCCGCCGCTCATCATCGATGAAGAGCAGATCGCGCACATCTTCAAGACGGTGGGCGACGTGCTGGCGACGGTGCAGTAAGACTGAGAGATGTGGCGCGCGTGGGTGGCGCGCGCCGCGTTTTGGTTGCCCGTATCACACCCTCTCAAGCGATAGCGTCAGCGATGCGCGCGCGAAACTCTCGTGTGTGCGGCCTTTTTAGCTGCGGCCGAGCGCCCTGAAGCACCCTTGGTCGCTGCGGCCTTCTTCGCAGCGGCAGAACGACTGGCCGCCGGCCGTTTGGCCGCTGCCGATTTCGTCTGTTTCGACAAAGCCTTGTGCGATGCCCCCTCGGTGCTTTCGCGCTTCAATGCATTGGTCGCGGCACGTGAACGCCTGGCTGTCGATTCGCTGCTCGCGCTCTTCTTCGCCGTGCTCTTGTGCTGGCCCGCGGCGTTGTCCTTCTGCGCTTTCTTGCGGGTCGCCTCACTCGCGGCGCCCTTTTTTGGCGACTTCACGGCGACGCCTGCACGCCTCGCTTCGGACAGGCCGATTGCAATCGCCTGCTTGGCCGACCTGACACCGTGCTTGCCGGCGCGCACCTTATCGATCTGTTCCTTGACGAATTCCCCTGCCTGGGTGCTCGATGCCTTGCCGGCACGCTTGTCGGCTTGGGCACGCTTGATGGTTTTCTGTTCGGGCATGACGGTCCTCCGGTTGGCTGTTGGCTTTGGACATGCAGCAACGCGTGTGCCGGGGGGCGTTTGCTGCGGCGCAGCGAAACTTCAGGAAATTGGGCGACAAGGCTCGCGCCTGGCAACTGGACGGCGTATGGTGAGAGCAAGGGTTGGCGCCTTGGTCCGGCCCGACGGGAGACGTCCATGAAGATACCTACCGTTCGCGCAGGCGCGCATATCGAAGGCGTGCATTGGGTTGCCGAGTACGCTGAAGACGTTCACGAGATTCGTGTGTTCCGCGAAGGCCAGGAAGTGGATGTGCATAATGCGCCATCCTCGTTGTTCGGCGATGAGGAAAATGCGGGGTCTAAGAGCACCGCTGATCATCGAGGGATGGAAGCCGCTGTGCTGGCTTATTTGCGGCGGTTTGTGATTGAGCATGATGCGGAGGAGTAGGTTTTTTTGCCTGCGCGGCGCTTGTTTGGCCGTGTTCCTGGGGCTTTGGCCTTTCCTTGAATTGTTAGTGGTCTATTAGCGTTGCCCCTGTGCGGGGCGGCACTTACTTTCTTTGCCGCCGCAAAGAAAGATAAGCAAAGAAAGCGGCTAGAAGCCCCTGCTAAGTGGGCACCGTGGTTTGCTACGGGTAGTGGTGCATCTGGAATCTGTGTTCGTGCCCGTGCATACGCCAGTGACAAGGGCGTCATACTTCCGGCGGCGCTGCGCGCGCCGAAGAGTACTTCTTAAAACCGATCGCTGCGTTTTGGCGCTCATGCCTTGCCAACGAGCCGCGGCTCGTTATTGCACAGCCACTGTGATTGCAACCGCAACTGTGGGTGTGGCTGTGGGTGTGGCTGTGGGTGTGGCTGTGGGTGTGGGTGTGGGTGT
>NZ_JALPRH010000025.1:0-357 GCF_030464795.1 Paraburkholderia sp. SECH2 | reverse complement strand
TTGTGGCTGTGGCTGTGGCTGTGGCTGTGGCTGTGGCTGTGGCTGTGGCTGTGGCTGTGGCTGAGGCGGCGATTGCGGCACACCGACATATGATTTTAAATAGGGGTTCCCGGCCGAGTGCAGAGCGCGTCGCCGAGGCGAAGCCGACGGCCCCCACAGACCTCAACCGAAGCCCATGGTTTCCCCTGCAGACCCGTCCGCGACGCACGCAGTGCGGAGTGGGAGCTGATGAGTCCCTTGTCACTAACGCGGAGTGTGCGAGAACACGGATTCCAGTCGCACCACTACCCGTAGCAGACCACGGTGCCCACTTAGCAGGGGCTTCTAGCCGCTTTCTTTGCTTATCTTTCTTTGCGG